>JBEKNM010000503.1:0-4086 GCA_049522835.1 Mycobacterium sp. | reverse complement strand
ATCTCGCCGAGCAGCACATGCAGTGTCACCACCAACGCCAGCGCGATCACCAACGACAGCGTGTGGAGCACCGCTGGGCGCATACCGGCCAGACCCAGCGCTGACTGCAGCACCTCGGCGACTGCCGACTCGCCGATCCGGCCGAGCAACAGCGAGGCCACCGTGACGCCCAACTGGGAACCCGCCAACATGGAAGAAAGTTGCTCACCGGCGCGGATCACGGTGACCGCGCCCGCCTTGCCCTGTTGGGCCAACGCTTCGAGACGGTCCCGGCGAGCCGAGATCAACGAGAATTCCGCGCCGACGAAAAACGCGTTGACCCCGATCAGCAGGATCGCCAACAGCAGGCCCAGCGTGTCGTCCATCAGTGTTCCGCAATCGTTTCAGCGTGAGTGCCCAGTTCAGTCAGCTCGAGCATGTCGATCCGGCGGCCATCCATCCGAACCACCGTCGCCTGCCAGCGCCCCGAGGTGTCCAGCAGGCCGTCCGCGTCCAATGCGGGCAGCTCTACCGCTTCACCCGCGACCGGGAGGTGGCCGAGCTCGCGCAGCACCAGGCCGCCGATCGTCTCGTAGGGCCCCTCCGGAGCTCGATATCCGGTGGCGATGGCCACCTCGTCGATGCGCAGCAAACCCGATACCCGCCAGCCGCTGCCGGCCACCACCACATCCGGAGTGGCGTCGTCGTGTTCGTCGCGGACGTCGCCCACGATCTCTTCGATCAAATCCTCGACGGTCACCATGCCCGCGGTGCCGCCGTACTCGTCGACGACCATCACGGTCTGCAGGTTGTTGGCGCGGATCTCCGCCATCACCGCATCGCCGTCCAGCGTTGAAGGCACCACCGGCACCGGCTGGGCGACCGAGGTCAGCAGCGTGTGCGCTCGATCGGCGGCCGGAATTGCGAACACCTGCTTCACATGCACGATGCCCACCGTCTCGTCGAGGTCACCGTCGACGATGGGGAATCGAGAGAACCCTGACTCAGTGGCGGCCGCAACCAAGTCTGTGACGGTGTCGTCGGTCTGCAGCGCCACGATCTTCGACCTCGGCGTCATCAGTTCCTCGGCGGTCAGCGCGCCGAACTGCAATGATCTCCGCACCAGGCCGGCGGTGGTGGCATCCAGTGCGCCGCTGCGCGCGGAGGTACGCACCAGCAACAGCAGTTCCTGCGGTGAGCGAGCCGATCGCAACTCCTCGGCGGGCTCGATGCCGAGTTGGCGAACGATCCAGTTCGCCGTTCCGTTCGTCAACCGGATGGCCGGGGTAAGCAGCAGCGAGAACAGCAATTGAAAGCCCACAATGGCGCGTGCCGTCGATAGCGGTCGTGCCATCGCGAGATACTTCGGAACCAGCTCGCCGAACACCATCGACACCGAAGTCACGATCAACAGCGCCAGGAACGCCATGATCCCATTGGCTACCGGGTCGGATAGCCCCATTGCGTCGAACCACGGATGCGGCAGGTCGGCCACCATCGGTTCGGTCAGGTAGCCCGTCGCCAGCGTGGTAATCGAGATACCCAACTGAGCACCCGACAGCTGGAATGACAGTGCGCGCTGGGCGCGCCAGATGAAGCGGTCGCGGCGGCCACCCCGGCGGGCATTGGCCTCGACTGTGCTGCGGTCCAACGCGGTTAACGAGAATTCGGCCGCGACGAACACCGCGTTGCCGAAGGTGAGCACCGCGATGGCCAACACGCTCACAGCGGTGGTGGTGACGTTCACGACCAGCTCGGTCTTGGGGATGGTCTTCGGGACGGGCCGAGTGATGCCGGAGGACCCGGCGACGACGCGGCTGGCCGCTCGTCCCGGAAGCCAACGGGCTCGACGGGTGCCTGCGGCACGTCATCCCTTTCGCTCAACGCCGCGCAGCTGCCTGCGGCGGGCCTGAAGATCACAGGAATTCACATGTTAGCGAAGCCATTCGGCATGCGGTCACCAGCCGAAGGGCAGCGGGTGTCCCTCGGCGAAGCCCGCCGCTGATTGCACACCGACGACAGCAAGCTCGTGCAACTCCGCCAGGGTCGAGGCACCGACGTAGGTGCAGGTGCTGCGCACGCCTGAGGTGATGTGGTCGAGCAGGTCCTCGACACCCCCGCGGTCGGGGTTGAGTCCCATCCGCGAGGTCGAGATGCCTTCCTCGAACAGCGCCTTGCGGGCGCGATCGAACGCGGTGTCGGCGGCGGTGCGGGCGACCACCGCCCGCTTCGATGCCATGCCGTAGCTCTCCTTGTAGGGCTGGTCATCCCGATCCCGCATCAGGTCCCCGGGCGACTCGTAGGTGCCGGCGAACCACGACCCGATCATCACGTTGGACGCACCGGCAACCAGCGCCAGCGCTACGTCCCGCGGATGGCGGATCCCGCCGTCAGCCCACACGTGTCCACCGAATTGCCTTGCAGCATTGGCACATTCGAGCACAGCGGAGAACTGCGGCCGGCCGACAGCGGTCATCATTCGGGTGGTGCACATCGCGCCCGGACCGACACCGACCTTGACGATGGTCGCCCCGGCCTCCAGCAGATCCCTCGTGCCCTCCGCCGACACCACGTTGCCGGCCGCCAGCGGTACACCCGAATCCAGCGACGAGACAGCCTTGATGGCATCCAGCGTCTTGACCTGATGTCCGTGCGCGGTGTCGATGACCAGCAAGTCGACGCCGACCTCGAGCAGGGACCGGGCTTTACCGGCCACATCGCCGTTGATGCCGACGGCAGCGCCGATGCGCAGCCGCCCGCGGGCGTCGGTGGCCGGGGTGTAGAGGCCGGCGCGAATCGCCCCCCTGCGGGTCAGCACTCCCGCCAGCGTGCCATCGGCGTTGCTCAGCACCGCGACGTCGATCGGGGCGTGCTCGAGCAGGTCGAAGATCTTGCGCGGTTCGGTACCTACCGGAGCACTTACGAAGTCGGTCACCGCCACGTCGCGCACTCGGGTGAAGCGGTCAACCCCGACGAAGGAAGATTCGCTGACCAAACCGATCGGGCGGCCTTCGAACACCACCACTGCGACGCCGTGCGCCCGCTTGTGGATCAGCGCGATCGCGTCAGACACCGAATCGTCAGGCTCCAGGATCACCGGGGTGTCCAGCACGAGGTCACGGCTCTTGACGAATTCGACCGTCTGCTGCACCGCCGTGATCGGCAGGTCCTGCGGCAAAATCACCAGGCCGCCGCGGCGGGCCACCGTCTCAGCCATCCGCCGCCCGGCCACTGCGGTCATGTTGGCGACGACCACCGGAATGGTGGTGCCGGACCCGTCACCGGTTGACAAATCGACGTCGAACCGCGACGCGACGTCGGAGCGGTTCGGCACGATGAAAACGTCGTCGTAGGTCAGGTCGTATCCGGGGCGGTGCCCGTCTAAAAGCCTCATCGCTGTCTTCTCAAACTACTAAAGCCCCTTACGCCCCTTTGTGTGGAAGCCCCCGCTAGGCGGGCACTTCGCTGCGGTCTCCGCTCCACAGGGTGTGGAACTTCTTGCTCGGGTCCTCGTCGATCCGCCCATAAGTGTGGGCTCCGAAGAAGTCCCGCAGGCCCTGGGTCAGTGCGGCGGGCAGCCGCTCGGCGCGCAGCGCGTCGTAGTAGGACAGCGCCGAGGAGAACCCCGGGATCGGGATGCCCAGCTGCGTGGCGGTTACCACTACGCGACGCCAGCCATCGATCGCTGTTTCGATTGCGCTGCGGAAATATGGCGCCACGATCAATGTCGCCAGGTCTGCGTCGGAGTCGTACGCCTCTTTGATCCGGTTGAGGAATTTGGCCCGGATGATGCAGCCGCCGCGCCAGATGGTGGCCAGGTCGCCGGGCGTGATTCCCCAGTTGTATTCGGCGCTGCCGGCCTGAATCTGGTTGAAGCCCTGCGCGTAGGCGATGATCTTCGACGCGTAGAGGGCCTGACGAACGTCCTCGGTGAACTGAGCTGAGCCATTTTCGGCGGCGCTTGGCCGCCTGCCCAGGTCGCCTGAGGCGAGCCCGGTAGTGGCCTTACGCTGGACCACCGATCCCGATAGCGCGCGGGCGAACACCGCCTCGGCGATACCGGTGACCGGTACACCGAGGTCCAGGGCTGACTTCACCGTCCAGCGG
>JBEKNM010000502.1:0-4094 GCA_049522835.1 Mycobacterium sp. | reverse complement strand
CAGCGCCGAACAGGATGCGATCATCCGGGAACTGCTGGCCGGTGACATCGAAGACGGGCCGCACTCCGCGAGCGCCTGGCCGAAGCACCTGTGGCCCGCCCTGAGCACCGCCGGCTTCGCTACCGAGCTGCGAAACCTGTTGGCGCGCTGTGCCGAACGCGGGGTGGACCCGATTCAGCTGGAACGGCTGGGCCGGCGGTGCAAGCGTGCCGAGTGGACAGCTGCGGGCCAATTCGCGCGGCAGTACGAGCAAGTGATGTTGCTGCGGGCGGCGGTCGGCACGGCGGCGCCGCAGGCGACGACCCCGGCACTGGGCGCTGCCGAACTCGTCGGTGCGGCTTTGGAGGCTTTCGCGATCGATCCTGAGTTGCTGGCAGCCGAGCGTGCCCGGGTCCGCGTCTTGCTGATAGACGACGCCCAGCAACTCGACCCGCAGGCAGCCTCTCTGGTGCGATTGCTGGCCGCGGGCACCGAACTGGCACTGGTCGCGGGTGACCCCAACCAGGCGGTATTCGGGTTCCGAGGCGGTGAGGCGGCGGGCTTGCTGGCCGAGGACTCTTCGTCAGTGACGCTGACGGTTTCGCATCGCTGCGGGCCGGCCGTGGCGCGCGCCGTCAGCGGCATCGCGCGCCGGCTGCCCGGCGGCGGTGACGGCAGGCAGATCGACGGCAGCAGCTGTACAGAGGACGGATCTGTCGTGGTACGCCTGGCCGCTTCGGCGCACGCCGAAGCGGCGATGATCGCCGACGCGCTGCGCCGTGCACACCTGATCGACGGGGTGCCATGGTCACAGATGGCGGTGATCGTCAGGTCGGTGCCGCGGGCTGCCGCGCGATTACCCCGCGCATTGGCTGCCGCCGGGGTCCCGGTGGCTGTGCCGGCAGCCGGTGGGCCACTGGCCGACGAGCCCGCGGCGCAGGCGCTGCTCACGGTCTTGGCCGCCACTGCTGATGGGCTCGACAGTGAGCGGGCGCTTGCATTGCTGACCGGACCTGTCGGTCGCGTCGACCCGGTCTCGCTTCGGCAGCTGGGCCGGACACTGCGGCGCGCCAGGCCCGATGTTGCCTCGAGGTATTCCGGCGATCTGCTGGTGGAGGCGCTGTCCGCCGATGCCCCGCAACCCGGTGTGCAATCTCGCCCGCTGCGGCGAGTGCGCGCCGTGCTGGATGCGGCCGCCCGCTGCCACCGCGAGGGCCAGGATCCGCGCTACACGCTGTGGGCGGCGTGGCATCGGTCCGGTCTGCAGCGGCGTTGGCTGGCGGCTATCGAGCGCGGTGGCCCGGCCGGCGCGCAAGCCGCCAGGGACCTTGAGACGGTGACGGCGCTGTTCGACATCACCGATCAGTACGTTTCCCGCACGCCCGGCGCGTCGTTGCGCGGGTTGGTGGAACACGTCGTGGCACTGCAGCTGCCGAGCGTCAACCCTGAGCCGGTGTCTGAGATCGAACAGGTCAGGGTGCTCAGCGCACACGCCGCCCTCGGGCATGAATGGGATTTGGTGGTCATCGCTGGGCTGCAGGACGGGTTGTGGCCCAACACGATTCCACGCGGCGGCGTACTGGCCACCCAGCGCCTGCTCGACGCGCTCGACGGCATCACCGTCGATGCCTCGGTGCGCGCGCCGCTGCTGGCCGAGGAGCGCCGGCTGCTGGTGGCCGCGATGGGCCGGGCCCGCCGCCGGTTACTGGTGACCGCCGTGGATAGTGACACCGGCGGTGCCGGCCAGGGGGCACCACCCGCTGGCGGGGGAGAGGCCGCGCTGCCGTCGGCGTTCTTCTTCGAGATCGCGCAGTGGGACACCGGTGACGGTGATCCCGTTGCGGTGCAGCCGGTCTCAGCGCCACGTGTGCTGTCAGCGGCGGCGGTGGTGGGCCGGTTGCGCGCCGTGGTGTGTTCGCCCGACGGCGCAGTCGACGATGCCCTCCGCGCTTGTGCGGCAACGCAATTGGCCAGGTTGGCCGAAGCCGGTGTGCCAGGCGCCGACCCGGCCGGTTGGCACGGGCTTATCCCGGTCAGCACCAGTGATCCTCTGTCCGGGGCCAGCGACCTCGTCACGCTCACGCCGTCGACCCTGCAGACACTGAACGACTGCCCCCTGCGCTGGCTGGCCGAACGGCACGGCGGAACCAACGCGCGTGATCTGCGCTCTGCGGTCGGCTCGGTGCTGCACGCGCTGATCGCCGAACCGGGCAAAACCGAATCGCAACTGCTGGCCGAGCTGGATCGGGCCTGGGAGCATCTGCCTTTCGATTCCCCGTGGCATAAGGGCAATGAGCTTGCTCGGCACCGCGCCATGATCCACGCGTTCGTCGAGTGGCGATCACACACCCGAGGCGAACTGACCGAGGTCGGCGTCGAGGTCGACGTTGACGGAATTCTGGGGACGCCGCGCAGAGACGGCGGCGAAGTTCGGCTGCGCGGCCGGGTCGACCGACTGGAACGCGACGCGGCCGACCGGCTGGTGATCGTCGATATCAAAACCGGCAAGACACCGGTCAGCAAAGACGACGCGCAACAATACGCGCAGCTGGCGATGTATCAGCTGGCCGTGGCCGAAGGCATGTTGCCCGCCGGCTCGCCCGGTATGGAGCCCGGCGGCGCCCGGCTGGTGTACCTCGGTAAGACCGGGGCCGCGGGAGCCACCGAACGCGAGCAGGATCCACTGACACCGGCCGTGCGTGACGAATGGCGCGACCTGGTCCGGCAGGCGGCCGATGCCACAGCCGGACCGCAGTTCATCGCCCGGCGCAACGACGGTTGCGCGCACTGCCCGATACGGCCGTATTGTCCGGCTTGGGTAAACGGGTCAGCCGACAGGTCAGCTCTGTGACGCCGGTACCTGCACGGTATAGCCCCGCCGAATTAGCTCGCGCGCTCGGAGTTTTCCCGCCCACGGCCGAGCAGGCCGCCGTCATCGCCGCGCCACCCGGCCCGCTAGTCGTCATCGCCGGAGCCGGCGCCGGCAAAACCGAGACGATGGCCGCACGGGTGGTGTGGCTCGTCGCCAACGGCTACGCCGAACCCGGCCAGGTGCTCGGATTGACGTTCACGCGCAAGGCCGCGGGCCAGCTACAGCGCCGCGTCCGGTCCCGGTTGGCCCGGTTGGCCGGCATCGGCCTGGGCCTGACCAGCCCCGCCGGCCCGGCAGCTCTCGAACCTGCCGCGACGCCTGCGGTCAGCACTTATCACGCCTTCGCCGGCTCGTTACTCCGCGACTACGGCCTGCTGTTACCCGTAGAGCCGGACACCCGGTTGCTCAGTGAAACCGAGCTCTGGCAGCTGGCCTTCGACGTTGTCAGCAGGTTTGGCGGGGAGCTGCGCACTGACAAGACCCCCGCCGCGGTCACCTCGATGGTGCTGCGCCTGTGGGGTCAGCTCGCTGAGCATCTGGTGGACACCCGTCAGCTCTGCGATACCCATATGGAGTTGGAGCGGCTGGTCCACACCCTGCCGGCGGGCCCGTTCCAACGCGACCACGGTCCCAACCAGTGGCTGTTGCGGCTGTTGTCCACCCAGACCGAGCGCGCCGAATTGGTGCCGCTCCTCGATGCGCTGCATGATCGCATGCACGCGGCGAAGGTGATGGACTTCGGCTTGCAGATGGCGTCCGCCGCGCGCCTGGCGGCGGCCTTCCCGCAGGTCGGCGCGGACCTGCGGGACCGCTACCGGGTGGTGCTGCTCGACGAGTACCAGGACACCGGGCATGCCCAGCGCGTCGCATTGTCGTCATTGTTCGGGGGTGGTGTCGATGACGGCTTGGCGCTGACGGCCGTCGGCGACCCGATTCAGTCGATCTACGGCTGGCGCGGCGCCTCGGCGACCAACCTGCCGCGGTTCAGCACGGACTTCCCCCGGTCCGACGGCACCCCCGCGCCCGTCCTGGAGCTGCGGACCAGCTGGCGCAATCCGCCGCGCGCCCTGCAGGTGGCCAACGCCATATCAGCAGAGGCACGGCGACGATCTGTTGTGGTACGGGCGTTACGTCCGCGCCCGGACGCCCCGCCCGGCACGGTCCGCGGTGCGTTGCTTCCCGATGCGCAGGCCGAACGGGAGTGGATCGCCGAGCACCTCCACGGGCATTACCAGCGAGCTCA
>JBEKNM010000501.1:0-4099 GCA_049522835.1 Mycobacterium sp. | reverse complement strand
GACATTGATTCTGTTAAGCGGCCCGGCCAGACGGTCGTGCAACCGCTGGCGGTGGTGACTCGCGGTCCGACTGATGCCCTGTTGGGTCGTCTTCCAATTGATCTGTCCCATCGGTGAGCGGTTGCCGAGGAAAAGCCCCGGCAGGGCGGACATGACTTAATCAGCAGCCTGGCAGTTGCCTCGTCAATGTCTTGTCTGCCCGCCCGGCCGTGGTGTTCGTCCCGTCCGGCCAGTTGCTCACCAGCAGAACAAGACCCCACTATCGTGGCAGCTTTTCGCAGCGTCGTCATCGGCGCCGACACCCATCTGGACATCATTCACCTCGCTGTCCTGGACGCCACGGGAAAACCGTTGAGCGATGCCGAATTTCCCACTCGTCCGGTGGGTTGTTACGTGGCGGTCAAATGGGCCCGACGTTTCAGAACCGTAAAGATCGCCGGAGTAGAGGGCACCAGCTCCTACGGTGCGGGACTAACTCGCTAGATTCACCGCGAGCTAATCACTTGGTTCACCGGCGTCGGCCAGCAAATATTGCGTCGTGGTTGATGCAGATACCCCGCAGTGGCGGGGTTGGCTGGAGCGGGTCGGTGACGACTGGTGGGCGACACTATTGGCCGGTGTCATCGTCGCCTTAGCGGTGGCCGATGTGCTCCCGAAGATCCCCTGGTGACCCGGTGAGCACGGTCAGCATCGAAACCGACGAAGAGTCGCCCGAAGCCGCCTTTACCAGCACCCGCCCACTCAACTACGCGCCGGGCATTCTGCTGCTGATCGCAGTGGGTGTGCTGGGCAAGTACGCCCAGATCTGGTGGAACACCCTGGCCAAACACGAACACTGGACCGTGCCCGATATCGAATATGTCTTGTGGGCGATCCTGATCGGACTGCTCATCACCAACACCATCGGTCTGCATCCGATCTTCCGGCCCGGCGTGCTGACCTACCAATTTTGGCTCAAAGTCGGGATCGTGGCGCTGGGCTCACGATTCGTTCTCGGCGACATCGCCAAGCTCGGCACCACCAGCCTGGTCCAGATTCTGGTCGACATGGCGGTCGCTGGAACCATCATCCTGCTCGCTGCCCGCGCCTTCGGGTTATCCGGCAAGCTGGGCTCGCTGCTGGCGATCGGCACCTCAATCTGCGGGGTGTCTGCCATCGTGGCCGCCAAGGGTGCGATCCGGGCCCGCAACGCCGACGTCAGCTACGCCATCGCGGCAATCCTGGCATTGGGCGCGGTGGCGCTATTCACGTTGCCACCGCTGGGGCACGCGATCGGGCTGACCGACTATGAGTTCGGCCTGTGGGCGGGCCTTTCGGTGGACAACACCGCCGAAACCACCGCCACCGGCTACCTGTTCTCCGACCACGCCGGCAAAATCGCCGTGCTGGTCAAGTCGACCCGCAACGCGCTGATCGGGTTCGTCGTCCTAGGCTTCGCCCTTTACTGGTCCGCGCGCGGGCAAGCCGACGAGATCGCCCCCGGCGCGAAAGCCAAGGCCGCGTTCGTCTGGCAGAAATTTCCGAAATTCGTCCTCGGCTTCCTGGCTGTCTCGGCGATCGCGACCGCGCACTGGCTGAGCAAGGGACAAACCGCCAACCTGGCCAACGTGTCGAAATGGGCGTTCCTGCTGACCTTCGCCGGCGTCGGCCTCACCACCGACATCCGCCAGATCGCGCGCACCGGATGGCGCCCGCTCGTCGTCGCGATCATCGGGCTTGCCGTCGTCGCGTCGGTCTCGCTCGGCCTCGTCCTGCTCACCTCCCGCGTGTTCCATTGGGGTCTCGGCAGCTAGGGGACTTGAGTTATCTCCGGCAAGCGAAAGTAGTCCCTGAGCGATAGCGATTGGCGGGCGAAGGTGGGCGAAGTTTATCGAAGGCCTGTGAGGTAACGCAGTTCTGGTGGGGTTTTGGCCATATCAGCGGTGCCGGACAAGAAACTGTTGTCACCTTGCTTGGTGGTGCCGCTGGTGGTTTTGACGGTGACCGACATGTTGATCTGGCCGTAGAACGTCAGCTCCAGCCGGAAGTGGTCGAAGTTGTCGAGTTTGACCCCGCTGATGTCAGCGGGCCCCCACGAGGCGGTGCCTTCAGCCAGTCCGTGGCGATCCACATGCACTGGGCAACCCGGAGGTGCCAGCATGTTGGATTTTCGGCAGTTGGCCAGGGCCCCGTTGAGCTGGTCTCGTACCGCGTCGCGGCCCGTATCGGACAGCGCAAAGTCGGGCCGTGGCGTGGTTTCGCTCACCAAGGTGAGCTGGTCGAGCAGAAGGGGTTTGGACGTCGCCGTCATGTAGGGGTTGGTGGTGCCGACTTCGATCCAACCGGGAAACACATAGACCGTAGAGTCGCCCGGCGGCTTGCCGAAGAACGTTACTGTCTTAGCGGCCGCGTCGTTGACCGCACCAGCGATCGGGTTGGGCTTAATCTTGATCGCCGCTGAAGGCAGTTTCCAGCGGCCCTGGTCCTTCTTCAAATCCAGTGTGGTGTCGGAGGTTTTGTCACCGAAGTTGGCGACCACATGCACCTGAGCCAGGCCCACCGCCGCGCCGGTACCGGTCGAATTATCGTTGAGGATCCTTACTTTGGTGATCGGCCATTGCGCGACTTGCTTTTTCAGGACGCCGTCAGTGAGGAACTCTTTGGTGACCGGCTTGTCAGCGCCGTAGGACAGGGCCGCCGCACCGTCCCCGCGGGCCAGCGCGTGCAGGTAGCCTTTGACCACATCACCAGCTGAGCCGCCGCCCCCCTGTCTGGATCCGCCGGCCAAAGTGATCGCCAACACGATGGCCACCGCCACGATCACCGCGCCGCCGGCGGCCCGGGTGACTCGCAGCGCTTTGCGGCTCTTGTGCCGCGGCGGCGGTGGCGGCCACCCAGGCGGCAGTGGCCCAAATGTCGGCGGACCCGGCGGTCCAGGAGGCGCCGGGTGCGGTTGCCACCGTGGGGCGGCGGGAGGCTGCGCCGCGGCGGGATCGACAGGACCAGATCCACCCACTGGATTGGGGCCGCCGAAACGCCCACCCGACCAATCAGTCACAGCAACCTCCCATGTTCACACGGGGTCCTCGGCCGGGTAAGCCACCCTGTGCCGCGCTGGGTAGAACCCGGTCACGTCTTGGCCGGCTCCCCCCGCAGTTCGCTGCTGCGACCTCGGTCAGGCACGGCCGGCCAGATCGGGTTGGGTGTGGTGCTGGTCGCGGCGCAGGGCGGCGACTTCACCGGGAACCGGCTCAGCGGGGACGGGCCGGTTGGTGATGGTGATGCCGCTGATGACGGCGCCGATGAAGAACAACACCGCGCCGACCTGCAGCAGCCGGGCGAAGCTGGCATCGGTGAGGGTGCCGGCCGCGATCAGTCCCACGCAGGCCACCGCGATCAGCGCAGAAGTTCGGCCCACGGCGTTTTGGATTGCTGCGGCGATTCCGCTGTGCACGGACTCGACGGCGGACAAGTTGAGTGCGGTCAGCGGTGTGATGGTCAGGACCAGGCCGGTGGCCAGCACGACCCTGCCGGGCAGCAGGTCTGTGACGATGTTGAATCCGTGTGCGGCGGGGCGGATGAGCAGCAGGCCAAACCCGGCCAGCATCGGTCCCGCCATCAGAAAAACCTTCGGTCCGATCCGTGCGGCCATGCGCCCGACGCGGCGGGCGAACAGCATCGACAGGATGGGGCTGGGCAAGGTGATCAACCCCGCGACGACGGCCGAGTAGCCGGCCACCTCCTGGATGTATAGGGCAGTAGAAAGCCCGCCCAGCATGATGGCGCCGTAGACGAACGCGGTGGCCAGATTGGCGCCGGCGAAGTTGCGGATCGCGAACAAGCCCAGCGGCACCATGGGGTGCGGGGCGCGGTGCTCCCACGCCACGAACCCCAGCAATGACGCGACCCCCACCAGCGACCCGGTGACCAGGGGGTCGCCCCATCCGTGCTGCTGGGATTCGATCAGTGCATACACCGTGGCGGCCAGCCCGACCGCCGACAACGCGGCGCCGGCGACGTCGACGCGGGCGTGTTCGGCGGGCCCGGGCACCGGGCACAGCCAAAACGTCAACGCGAAGCCGATGACCATCGGGATCGCCGACAACACATATATCCATCG
>JBEKNM010000500.1:0-4904 GCA_049522835.1 Mycobacterium sp. | reverse complement strand
GTCCCGCCAAAGTGACGAATATCCAGACCCAGCTCGGGCGTCGGCCGATCCTGGCCGCCGGCAACTCGGGCGGAGATCGCGACATGCTCGAATGGGCGCTGGCCGCTGGGGGCCCGAGTCTTGCCCTATTGATCGACCACGACGACGCGGACCGCGAATTTCAGTACACCAGCACGGCTGCGACGTTCGTCTCGACCGAACCGATCACCGATGTCGGTGCGCGTCTCGGCTGGACGATCGTGAGCATCGCCCGGGATTGGGACGTCGTGTTTCCGCCGGAGTCCGCCCTCTCGAGGAAGTAGCCGTCGCCTTCTTATCCGCCGTGTGCGGCCATGCCATATCAGCGCCAGCCCTCAGTGAAGGCTTGCGCGCGTTCCTGGTCGATTCCCGCCCCATGAGTGCAGTTGTCTCAAAGTAGATGGCGGATCCGTCACGCGGGCGCCACCCGAACCAACAACCACGTCCGCGCCACGACTAGCAATACCGCCAGCGCCTACGACACAATCAACTCACACACAACCACTGTCCGGGAACCTGGGTCAGGCTCCAACCGGAGAGTTGTCGCTGGAAGGCGGGCATGAGCGATGCGCCCGCTAAGCCGACAAACCAGTCACGGCAGAATGATTCACGAAACGCTGACACGCAACGGGCACCGCCTTCACGCGATCTGTTTCCGCTCCTGCCGGTCGACAGCATCGGCGATCAGTTGGACATGAAGCCATTTTGGCGCCGCCCGCCCAGGCTTGTCGGCGAGACGTGCACTTCGACATTAGGTGTAACCCCAATCGCGACCGGCGCGTACGCCGCCGTCGGCGCGGTGCTGGCGGAGCAGACTTGTGCTGAGACAAGTTTTTGCCGGGCCGCATGAGAATCTAACGAGATAATGTGCGCACTCCACCTTGCTTGTCTTGTCTACAGGCAAGGTTTAGGTTGTTGACATGCTCTTCACCTCTGGTGAGCTCACGACCGAAGAACTGCGTCTGAGGGAGCGCGTCCGCGCATTCCTGGCGCAGAACCTGCCGCCCGGGACATTCGAACCTGGCTTGGGCATGTCGAGCCCGGCCGATCGGGCGTTCTCAGCGCTGCTGGCTGAGCAGGGGTGGATCGGCATGGCCGTTCCCGCGCAGTACGGCGGCCAGGGCGCGACGGCCGTCGACCGTTTTGTCGTCGTCGAGGAACTCCTGCGCTGGGGTGCCCCGGTCGGGCACCACTGGGTGGCTGATCGTCAGATAGCCCCTGTGTTGCTGCGTTTCGGGACCGAGGAGCAAAGGCGGCGGTTCCTTCCCCGCATCTGCCGAGGAGAGCTGTGCTTCTGCATCGGCATGAGCGAACCCGATGCCGGCAGCGACCTCGCATCGGTGCGAACCCGCGCCGTGCCCGACAATGTCGGCTGGCGGCTGTCGGGCACCAAGGTGTGGACGAGTAACGCACTGGGCGCTGATTTCATGATCACGTTGTGCCGCACCGGCGACGGTACCGGCCATCAGGGGCTCAGCCGGTTCCTGGTCGACATGCAAAGCCCCGGTATAACAGTCAACCCGATTCCGTTCATCGATGGCAGCACTGAGCATTTCGCCGAGGTCGTCCTCGACGGTGTGCTCGTCCCCGAGGACATGGTGGTCGGAGACATCGGGCAGGGGTGGGCGCAGAACACCAGCGAACTGGCCTTCGAGCGCAGCGGGCCCGACCGATGGATCTCCTCGTTCGTGTTGGTGCAAGAGTTCATGCGCGCCGAACCGGATCTGGCGGCCAGCGTTGCGGGACGCCGCTGGATCGGCGAACTGGCCGCACAGTACTGGACCATTCGCCGGCTGTCCCTGGCAGTGGCCCGGTCCCTCGATGCTGGAGAGACGCCCTCTGCCGATGCCGCGCTCGTCAAGGAAATGGGCACGCGCTTCGAACAAGACGTCGTGATCGCGCTGCGTGGACTGCTCGACCGAGAGCTGTTGTGGCGGTTGGATGCTCAAGCGTCACCCACTGTGTTCGACAGGCTGCTGCGCCGCGCGGTTCTGGAATCTCCCTCCTACACCATTCGAGGCGGAACCACCGAGGTCCTGCGCTCGGTGGCTGCGAAAGGTCTGGGATGACCGACAATCAACTAAGCCAGGCCGCCACCGCGCTATTCGACGAGTTCTGCAGCTGGGAGACCGTCGGTAGGGCCGAATCAGCCGGCTGGGCCGGGGAACTCTGGCAGATTCTGCAGCGAACCGGCTTCACGGACGTGCCCGTTCCCGACTCGCTCGGCGGATCGGACGGCAGCGTGGCCGATGCGGCGCAACTGCTGCGTACAGCAGGTGCCCACGGGGCACCTGTGCCGCTGGCCGAAGCCGGACTGATCGGCGGTTGGTTGCTGACGGCGGCAGGCTTATCGCTGCCCGACGGGGTTCGCACCGCACTGCCACCCAGCGCCGGCAGCTTGCGTCTCGAGGGTGACCGGCTGTTCGGCACCGTGAGCGCAGTGGCGTGGGGGCACCGCGCGCACTATGTCGTCGGCCTGGTCGACGGCGTCGTGATCGTGGCGCCGGGCCCCGCCGCGACGAATCAACGGCCGGCCGTGAGCCGTGCAGTCAACCTCGCCGATGAAGCCCGCGACACGTTGACCTTCGACGGCGTGCCGGTGACTGGGCTCGCTGCAGCGCCGGAAGGGGTAACCGAGGACTCGTTGGCGGATCGGGCTGCGCTCGCGCGAGCGGCTCTGATGGCGGGCGCGTTGAGCGCCGTCGCAGATCTGACGCTGCGCTACAGCCGTGACCGCCGGCAATTCGGACGTCCGATCGGCGAGTTCCAAGCAGTGAAGGCGCACCTGGTCACTGTCCACCAGCAGGCCAGGCTTGCGACGGAAGCGGTGGACGGCGCCGTTTGTGCGCTCGAGCGGGGGCGGGGCGGTTTCGAGATTGCCTGTGCGAAGGTGATCGCCAACTTGGCTGCCGTCGCGGGCTCGCGCGCTGCCCACCAGGTACACGGTGCCATCGGCATGACTCGCGAATACCCCCTGCAGTACCTCACCCGCCGGTTGTGGGCGTGGCGCGACGAAGCCGGCGGGCACAAACACTGGGCGGACCGTCTCGGCGCGGCGCTTGTGGAGGCAGGGCCCGACGCGCTCTATCCGGCGATCCAATCAGGTATGGAGGTGTTTCAGTGAATCGACTGCAGCGGCCAGGTGGCGTCGA
Organism: Mycobacterium sp.; assembly: GCA_049522835.1. Lineage (GTDB taxonomy): Bacteria > Actinomycetota > Actinomycetes > Mycobacteriales > Mycobacteriaceae > Mycobacterium. The sequence goes on along the minus strand of JBEKNM010000500.1, from coordinate 1,734 downwards.
GGTGGCGTACCGCGTCCACAATCCACACGCTCCCGGCGTACCGCTCCTGCTCTCCCACGGGTTCGCCGCGACGGCCGGTATGTGGGAGCCCAACATCGGCGCGCTGTCAGCTGACCGCCCAGTGATTGTCTGGGACCAGCGTGGGCACGGCAGCAGCGATGCGCCGGAATCCCTGGACGAGTATGGCACGCAGATCAACGTCGCCGACATGGCCGCGATCCTGGATGCCGCCGGGGTGCAGCGGGCCGTGCTCGGCGGAATGTCGTTGGGCGGCTACGCGTCGCTGGCATTCCACCTCGTTCACCCGCAGCGGGTGGCCGCGCTGGTGCTCGTGGACACCGGCCCCGGCTACAGAAATGACGACGCCCGCAACAAATGGAACGACTGGGTCGACAGTATTGCCGCGCGACTCGAAAAGGGCACGATGCCAACGGGGTTGTCGGCCGAGGTCACTCAGGCGACTCACGATCACCCGGAAGGACTGCCGCGCGCCGCCCGCGGTGCGATGGCCCAACACGATGCCCGCGTGATCGATTCGCTGGATACGGTGGGCGTGCCCAGCCTGATAATCGTCGGTGACCGCGACACCGACTACCTGGCCGCCGCCGACTACATGCAGCGCCACATACCCAACGCGCGCAAGGTCGTTATCGACGACGCAGGGCACGCATCGAACATGGAGAACCCAGACAGTTTCAACGCCGTCGTGCGGGCCTTCCTGGAGCAGCTATGACCTCCCGCGAGGTGAGCGTTCAGAGAGACGACCACGTCGCCATCGTCGAGATCCACCGGCCTCCGAACAATCTCCGGTCCGACAGGCGACGCCAAAGAGCTTTACGCCCAGGCGATCCGGCTGTTCCAGGTACGGAAGCCGGTCGTCGCCGCGGTCCACGGTGCCGCGATCGGCGGCGGGCTGGGGCTGGCGCTGAGCACAGACTTCCGGGTGGCGTCGCCGTCATCCCGATTCGCCGCCAACTTCAGTCAGCTGGGATTTCACCCGGGCTTCGGGATCACCGCAACCCTGCCGCGAATTGTCGGTCAGCAGAAGGCGTTGCAGTGGTTGCTCACCGGTGAGCGCTTCGACGGGAACGCCGCTTTCGCGGCGGGACTGGTCGATGAGCTTGTCGAGGATGGCGAGGTGCGTCAGGTCGCAGTGGCGTTCGCCCACCGCATCGCCACCGCCGCACCGCTCGCGCTGACGAGTATTCGCGCCACGATGCGCGCGGGCCTCGCGCAGGCCGTGGCGGACGCCACCACTCACGAACTGAGCGAGCAGACGCGACTGCAGACCACCGCCGACTTCCGCGAGGGCATCGCGGCGGCGGCGCAACGCCGAACACCGGTGTTCAGCGGTCGCTGACGGATGACCATGTCTGCGCAGCCTTCGAGTTTGCCGGCCCGCAAGCAGGAACGTGGCACCGCCGCGCAGCGCAAAATGGTCGAAGCCGCCGAAGCACTGATCGCCGAGGGCGGCCTCGGCCATGCAACCATGGCACGGATAGGCGAGCGCGCTGGATATAGCCGCGGGCTGGCCGACTACCACTTCGCGTCGAAGTCAGAGATCGTAGAAAAGATCATCGACCACATCGCCGCGGGCTGGCTTCAAACGATTCAGGCGCCCGCGCCCCGACGCGGGATGCCGGCACTTGCCCACGCCGTCGAGGTCGCCATGACTGGACTAGAAGAGAATCCAGATGTACTCCGTGTCCTCCAGGTACTCGCGGCCGAGGCGCC
>JBEKNM010000499.1:0-4102 GCA_049522835.1 Mycobacterium sp. | reverse complement strand
CGGAGGCAAAGCCCACAGTCATCACGTGGTATCGCCTGCCGGCGGTGATAGTCATCGGTACCGCAGTGGCGGTGCTGCTGGTGGGCATGGCGGTGGCGATCGGGTTGAGCTCCGACAACACACCGGCGACCACCCCGGTGCCGGGTGTGAACACCCCTCCGGCTTCATCGGCACCGCCTTCCCCGACGCCGCCGGCGAAGGGCGGAAGCCCGCTGCCCGCACCCGCGCCTCAGCCGACGGACGCGCCTGGACCTTCAGCTGCCTATACGCCGCCGGCGGCTCCGGCCCCGGTGGTGCCACACATCCCGGCGATTCCGCCCATCCCGCACATCCCCGGAATCGGCCAAATCATCCCTGGTCTCCCACGAGGCTAGATGGCTCGAGTTACTTGCGTGCGGCCTTCTCGTCCTTTGCGGCTTTGATGACCGCTTCGTTAAAAGCCTTGTCGCTGGCTATCGTGTCTTGAATTGACTCGCCCTTGTCCGCGTCGGCCGCTGGGGCGTCCTCAGCGTCGGCATATTTGGGATTGCCGTCATCGTCGAGCCAATCATTAACTGCGGTGCCTGTAATCGTTTTGCCGGAACCGGGCAGCACCAGCGTCGGCCGGTCTTCGTAGGCGGTCATCATCTTGGCGGCTTTTTCTTTGGCCTCTCCGTCTGGCTCTGGCTTTTCCGTCACCTGACCGTCGGCTGGGCCGGCCTGTTCGTTTTCGTGCGTAGTCATGTCTCTACCCCCTTGAGTGGCGGTTGGTAACCACCACTCGTCGCGGTTACCCGTTGCGGCTGTGTCGAAACCCTCGTTAGCGCGATCCTCGCCGTTTGCCGGGCGACTCTGGCTTCAGGACACGATGGTCTGCGCTGTTGCCCCCGGCCCGGCGATGACGGTGAGGGTGCGCGGCACGACGTCGTCACCGCAGTAGGCGCACACCAGCTTGTGACCGGCCGCGTGGCCGCACTCGTGCTCGAAGATCACCGGCGGTCCGTTGGGCGCCTCGTAACGGTCGCCCCAGGCCATCAGCGCACTGATCACCGGGAACAAGTCTTTGCCCTTGCGAGTCAGGCGGTAGTCATTCCAATCGCGCGCCTCGGTGTAGGCCACCTTCTCGACGATCCCCAGCTCGACGAGCTTGCCGAGGCGGATGGTGAGCACATTCTTCGCGATACCGAGCTTGCGCTCGAGTTCGGCGAAGCGATGGGGCCGGCGCAGCAGTTCACGGACGATGAGCAGCGTCCAGCGCTCGCCGACGGACTCGAGCGACCTCGCGATCGAGCAGTTCTGGCCTGTGTACTCGGAGTGAAGCATGATCACCATAGTACCAGCGCACAGTTGCTTGACAGAACCAGCATTAGGGTCGCCCCGTACCGTCAGATCTCCGACTGGCGCGATGCCATCAGCTTTGCCGCAGCGAACCAGGACTGCGCAGAGAAGCGGAGGGTCCACCGGTTGCCGAAGTCGGGGTATTTCGATTTCATGATTTGGACCAGTTGGTCAGCGCTGCCGGCGGTGCGGGCGCCCTCGGCGAAATCGCTTATGTAGGCGCGAGTCTCGTCGAGCATGCGAGTCACTTCCGTGTCGGAGGACTCGGGGCGCTTGTGACCGGCAACAACCATTTTGGGGGACAGCTTTTCGATGGTGTCCACGCTTTGGATCCACCGCTCCCATTCCTGGGGCCCGGTGAAGCCAAGCATGACATGAATCTGGTTGTAGACGACGTCGCCAGTCACGACTGCATCGATCGCCGGGACGTGGACCACCGTGCTGGGAGCGATGTCACCCTGGCCGACCTCGACAATGCGAAGCTCGGCGCCTTCGAGCTCAATCGCGGAGCCGTCTAACACCTCGGGAATCGCGGTCGGGTCCACCACCCGGTCGCCGAACATCGCTGACCATTGCTGAGCGGCGAGCTCGTCCGATTCCGTGATGTAGTCGACGACCCCGCCGGTCGCCACGACCCGCGCCCCGGGGAACCTGGCCAACAGGTCGCCGGCGCCGTACCAATGGTCAGCATGGCCGTGGGTGACGTAGATCGTCGTCAGCCGCCGACCCGTCTGCTCGATCAGGTCTCCCAGCGCAGCCACATCCGAACGGATGTGCTGAGCGTCGATCAGCACGGCCTCCGCCGAACCGAACACGAGGGTCGACGTGGTCGGCGAGAAGGTGCCCCCCGCCTCGAAGTTGAGATACGGGCTGGTAAACACCTGGGCGCGAAGAACGCTCGCGCCAGCGGCGGCCGGACCTGTCACATCGTCTCCTATGAACCATCGTGCGGGTGGACACCGGGCCAGAACCAGCCTCCGGTCTTTAAGACACCGTACAAGGCATAGTTGCGTGATGCAACTTCCGCGTCTACGGTGGTCGTCGAGAACCCAACACTTATGGCAGCAGGGAGCCAAACATGCGGCGCAAGGTCAGATTTGCCACCGAAGACGGCACCATGCTGCGTGGCTATCTGCACTCGTCGGGTACCGATGCGCGGCCGGGGATCGTGATGTGCCATGGCTTCGGGGGCGTCAAACCGCACATTGACCACTACGCCGCCCTGTTCGCCGAGGCCGGCTTCGCCGTGCTTCTCTATGACCATCGCGGCTTCGGCACCTCCGAAGGCACCCCCCGGCAGGAAGTGGGCCCCTACCGGCAGCTCGACGACTGGCGCGACGCCATCACCTTTGCCGAATCCCAACCCGAATTCGACGCCGAACACGGATTCGGTGCGTGGGGAACCAGTTTCGCCGGTGGACTGGCGATGATCACCGCCGCCAACGACCCACGGATCCGGTGCGTCGTCGCGCAAATTCCCAACGTCAGCGGCCACCGCAACGCCCAGATGCTGTACGGCGGTGAGCAACTGCGCGAGATCCGCAGACGAGCCTCGTTGGACCGTGCCGCTCGGTTGGCTGGCGCCCCGCCGATGATGGTGCCGATGTTTTCAGACGATCCCGACGAGCTGTGCGCATTTCCGGGACCGATCCGAGCCGACTACGCCGAGGCCATCGCGTCGGGGGCCTGGACCAACGAGGTGACCGTGCGCTCCCTGGAGCACCTCATCGAGTTCGAGCCCGCGGGCTGGCTTCCGTATGTCTCACCCAAGCCTCTCCTGATGATCATCGCCGAGGATGACCGGTGCACCTTCACCGAGGTTCAGCGTGATGTCTACCAAGACGCCCCGGGGCCGAAGAAACTGGTCAGCTTCCCCGGCGGGCACTTCGACGCCTACACAACGTTTTTCACACAGACCCGACCCCCGGCCCGCGACTGGTTCGTCGAACACCTTGGCGTCCACGCCGGATCAGCGATCGCCGTCAGCCGATAAGCACCCGCCACCCGTCACTCACTGCGTCCGGCCATCAAACATAGGAGGGCACATGCCGCTATGGAATGTGTACTGCTCTGAAGGGGCCTATTCCAGTGAAGACAAACGTTCCTTCGCCGAAGCCATCACCGACATCTACGCTGCCTTCGGGATGCCCCGTTTCTACGTCGCCGTGGTCTTCCACGAGGTGCCCAAGGACTCACTGTTCATCGGCGGAACCCCGCGCGAGAACTTCGTGCGCATCTCGATCGACCACATCGCTCGATCGGCTGCGCCAGGAGAGCGGGAAGGACTGCTGAAGTTCCTCAACAAGTCGATCCATCCCTTCGTCAGGGACCGCGGACTGGACTGGGAGATCCACATCGACGACACACCACGCGATTTGTGGACAATCCAGGGCATGCGCCCCCCAGACGAAGGCTCCGCTGAAGAACAGCGCTGGGTCCGCGAGAATCGACCATCCAAGCCAACAGGCTGACCAAAGCCCGCCATCCTTCGACGTCGCTCACCACGCCTTCGAGGTGACTTAATTTGTGCCGGTTTGGCTTCCGAAAACATGCTTCTGGCGTCGCCTCGCGCGCCGGGACAACTGATTGTCGCGACAAACGACAACGATTGAGGTTGCGAATGTCAACCAATCGGACGGGCCGGCGGCACATGTCTGGCCCACATTGAGGTTGTATCACGCAACTACAAATGTTAGTGTTCGAGGAGCAAGTCCTCTGACCCGCACCAACACCTACCAAGGAGACGACTCCATGCCGATGTGCGATGCATACATCCCGATGGATG
>JBEKNM010000498.1:0-4109 GCA_049522835.1 Mycobacterium sp. | reverse complement strand
GCGAATCTGACGGTGGTGGATCCCGACGCGACCTGGACGGTAGCCGGGCCCGATCTGGCCAGCCGGTCGGCCAATACGCCATACGAAGCGATGAGGATGCCCGCCACTGTGACCGCGACCATGCTGCGCGGGAAGGTCACCGCCCGGGACGGGAAGAGTCCGGCATGAACTCCGCCACGCTGGTGGGGTCGCTGATCTTCGCGGCAGTGCTAGTGGTGGCGATCGCGGTGGCGATCCAGCTCATGATGCGCGGATGGCGACGCCGCTCGGAGCGGCAGGCAGAGCTGATCGGCGAGTTGCCCAACGTTCCTGACGAGGTGGGCCCGGCGACCACCACAATCCGCGGCATGTATGTCGGCTCCACGCTGGCGCCGGAGTGGAACGCGCGGATCACGGCAGGTGATCTTGGGTATCGCAGCAAGGCGGTGCTGACCCGCTATCCCGAAGGAATCCTGTTGGAACGGATCCGCGCCAACCCGATTTGGATTCCACAGGAGTCGATTTCGGCCGTTCGCACCGAGCGTGGCATGGCCGGTAAAGTCGCCGCCCGCAATGGGATACTGGCGATCCGATGGCGGCTGCCGTCGGGCGTCGAGATCGACACCGGGTTTCGGGCAGGCAACCGCAGTGAATACGACGGCTGGCTGCAAGGCTGGCCCGATGGCCAGCAGGAACCCCGGACTGAGGGAGTCGCGTGAGTAAGGCCCTACTGGTGCTCGAAGACGGCCGCGTCTTCACCGGAACGCCGTTCGGCGCGATCGGCCAAACGCTCGGCGAAGCCGTGTTCAGCACCGGAATGTCCGGCTACCAGGAGACGCTGACCGATCCCAGTTATCACCGGCAGATCGTGGTGGCCACCGCGCCGCAGATCGGCAACACCGGTTGGAACGGTGAGGACGCAGAGAGCCGCGGCGACAAGATCTGGGTCGCCGGCTACGCGGTGCGCGACCCGTCGCCGCGTGCCTCCAACTGGCGTGCCACCGGCACGCTGCAGGACGAGCTGGCCCGGCAGCACATCGTCGGGATCGCCGGTATCGACACCCGGGCGCTGGTGCGGCATTTGCGCAGCCGCGGCTCGATGAAGGCAGGGGTGTTCTCCGGTGCGGCGCTTGCCGAGCCCTTTGACGTAGATGTGTTGGTCGAGAGGGTACGGGCTCAGCAGCCGATGCTGGGCGCCGATCTCGCCGGCGAGGTCAGCACGGAAGGTGCTTACGTTGTGGAACCAGAGGGACTGCAACGGTTTACCGTGGCCGCGCTGGACCTCGGGATCAAGACCAACACCCCGCGTGAATTCGCCCGGCGGGGAATCCGCAGCCATGTGCTTCCGGCGTCGGCGACCTTCGAGCAGATCGCCGAACTCGAGCCGCACGGGGTGTTCCTTTCCAACGGGCCGGGCGACCCGGCTACTGCCGACCACATCGTCGCGCTCACCCGGGAGGTGTTGGGCGCCGGAATCCCATTGTTCGGCATCTGTTTCGGCAATCAGATCTTGGGCCGGGCGCTGGGCCTGTCGACCTACAAGATGGTTTTCGGACACCGCGGTATCAACGTTCCGGTCATCGACCACGCCACCGGCCGGGTCGCGGTGACCGCGCAGAACCATGGCTTTGCGCTGGAAGGGGAGGCGGGGCAGTCCTTCGACACGCCGTTCGGCGCGGCGGCCGTCAGTCACACCTGCGCCAATGACGGCGTGGTGGAAGGCGTCAGACTCGTTGATGGACGGGCATTTTCGGTGCAGTACCACCCGGAGGCCGCCGCCGGTCCGCACGATGCGGAGTACCTGTTCGACCAATTCGTCGACCTGATGGCTTCTCACGAGAGCGGAAGGGGACGCTAGTGCCGCGTCGCACCGACTTGCGCCACGTGCTGGTCATCGGCTCGGGGCCGATTGTCATCGGGCAGGCCTGCGAGTTTGACTACTCCGGAACCCAGGCCTGCCGGGTGCTGCGCGCCGAGGGACTGCAGGTCAGCCTCGTCAACTCCAATCCGGCCACCATCATGACTGACCCGGAGTACGCCGACTTCACCTACGTCGAGCCCATCACCCCGGCCTTCATCGAGAAGGTGATCGCCCAGCAAGCCGAGCGCGGCAACAAGATCGACGCGCTGCTGGCCACCCTGGGCGGGCAGACCGCGCTCAACACCGCCGTCGCGCTGTATGAGAACGGGGTGTTGGAGCGCTACGCCGTCGAGCTCATCGGTGCCGATTTCGACGCCATCCAGCGTGGCGAGGACCGGCAGCGGTTCAAAGACATCGTAGCCAAGGTCGGTGGTGAATCTGCCCGCAGCCGAGTGTGTTTCACTTTTGCCGAGGTCCGCGAGACGGTCGCAGAATTGGGCCTGCCGGTTGTGGTGCGGCCCAGCTTCACCATGGGCGGGCTGGGCTCGGGGATGGCGCACTCCGCCGACGAGGTCGACCGGATGGCCGGCGCCGGTCTGGTGGCCTCACCCAGCGCCAATGTGCTTATCGAGGAATCGATTTTCGGCTGGAAGGAATTCGAGCTCGAGCTGATGCGCGACGGCCACGACAACGTGGTGGTGGTGTGCTCGATCGAGAACGTCGACCCGATGGGTGTGCACACCGGCGATTCGGTCACTGTTGCGCCGGCCATGACGCTGACCGACCGGGAATATCAGCGGATGCGCGATTTGGGCATCGCCATCCTGCGTGAAGTCGGGGTGGACACCGGCGGCTGCAACATCCAGTTCGCGGTCAACCCGAGTGATGGCCGGCTGATCGTCATCGAGATGAACCCGCGGGTATCCCGGTCAAGTGCGTTGGCGTCCAAGGCCACCGGTTTCCCGATCGCCAAGATCGCCGCCAAGCTGGCTATCGGTTACACGCTCGACGAGATCGTCAATGACATCACCAAGGAAACACCGGCCTGCTTCGAGCCCACCCTGGACTACGTCGTGGTCAAGGCACCGCGGTTCGCCTTCGAGAAATTCCCCGGCGCCGATCCAACCCTGACCACCACGATGAAATCCGTCGGCGAGGCGATGTCGTTGGGTCGCAACTTCATCGAGGCGCTCGGCAAGGTGATGCGGTCGCTGGAGACCGACCGCGCCGGCTTCTGGACCAAGCCGGACCCCGACGGCGACGTCGATGAGGTGCTGACCAGGTTGCAAACCCCGACCGAAGGCCGCCTCTACGACATCGAATTGGCGCTGCGGCTGGGCGCTTCGATCGAACAGGTCGCGCAGGCCTCCGGCGTGGACCCGTGGTTCGTGGCGCAGATCGGTGAGCTGGGCAAGCTGAGGGCCGAGCTGGTCGACGCCCCCGTGCTCGACGGCGACCTGCTGCGCCGTGGCAAGCATAGCGGCCTGTCGGACCGCCAGATCGCGGCCTTGCGACCGGAATTGGCCGGGGAGGACGGGGTGCGCTCGCTGCGTACGCGGCTGGACATCCACCCGGTTTACAAGACGGTCGACACCTGCGCGGCGGAGTTCGAGGCCAAGACGCCGTACCACTACAGCAGCTATGAAATCGATCCTGCCGCTGAGACCGAGGTGGCCCCGCAGACCGAGAAGCCCAAGGTGCTGATCCTGGGGTCCGGACCGAACCGGATCGGGCAGGGCATCGAATTCGATTACAGCTGTGTACATGCGGCAACCACGTTGTCGGCCGCAGGTTTTGAGACCGTGATGGTCAATTGCAACCCGGAGACGGTGTCCACCGACTACGACACTGCCGACCGGCTGTACTTCGAGCCACTGACATTCGAGGACGTCCTCGAAGTCTTTCACGCCGAAGCGCAGTCAGCGATCGGCGGCCCCGGCGTCGTGGGAGTTATCGTGCAACTCGGCGGCCAAACCCCCCTCGGTCTGGCGCAACGGCTCGCGGACGCCGGAGTTCCCATCGTCGGCACCCCGCCGGAGGCCATCGACTTGGCCGAGGACCGAGGCGCTTTCGGCGACTTGCTGAACAGCGCGGGCCTGCCCGCTCCCCGTTACGGCATGGCGACCACTTTCGCTCAGGCCCGCCGGATCGCCGAAGAGATCGGTTATCCGGTGCTGGTGCGGCCGTCGTATGTGCTCGGCGGTCGCGGCATGGAGATCGTCTACGACGAGGAGACGCTCAAGGGCTACATCACCCGCGCCACCGAGCT
>JBEKNM010000497.1:0-4113 GCA_049522835.1 Mycobacterium sp. | reverse complement strand
CCCGGCGTTCGCCGGTGCGGAACGCGCCGCCGTCAACTTGGTCTCAGACTCGACCCCGGGCAGGCGTTCCGCCGTGCTAACGACTACCTTCAGCTGTACGCGCATCGTGCGCGCCGAGATATCAGCCAGAGCGCAAAGGGGTTCTCGTGGCCGACACCGACGACACCGCCAACCTCAGGTACCCGGGAGGCGATATCGACCTGGAGATCGTCCGGGCCACCGAAGGGAATGACGGTATTGCCCTCGGCTCGCTGCTGGCCAAGACCGGGTACACCACGTTCGATAACGGCTTCGTCAACACCGCCGCCTGCAAGAGTTCCATCACCTACATCGACGGCGACGCCGGCATTCTGCGCTACCGTGGCTACCCGATCGAGCAGCTCGCCGAGAAGTCGACCTTCATCGAGGTCAGCTACCTGCTGATCTACGGCGAGTTACCAGACACCCAGCAGCTGGCCGACTTCACCTATTGGATCCAGCGCCACACCATGTTGCACGAGGATCTCAAACGGTTCTACGACGGCTTCCCGCGCAACGCGCACCCGATGCCGGTGTTGTCCAGTGTGGTCAACGCTTTGAGCGCGTACTACCAGGACGCGCTGGACCCGTTGGACGCCGAGCAGGTGGACCTGTCGACGATCCGGCTGCTGGCCAAGCTGCCCACCATCGCCGCGTACGCCTACAAGAAGTCGGTCGGCCAGCCGTTCCTTTACCCGGATAACTCGCTGTCGCTGGTCGAGAACTTTCTGCGGATGACGTTCGGCTTTCCGGCGGAGCCCTACGAGGCCGACCCCGAGGTGGTGCGGGCATTGGACTTGTTGTTCATCTTGCACGCCGACCACGAGCAGAACTGTTCGACGTCAACAGTGCGCTTGGTGGGCTCGTCGCGTGCCAACCTGTTCACCTCGATTTCGGGCGGTATCAACGCGCTCTGGGGCCCGCTACACGGCGGCGCCAACCAGGCGGTCCTCGAGATGCTCGAGGAAATCCGCGAGAGCGGCGACGATGTAAGTGAATTCGTTCGAAAAGTAAAGAACCGCGAAGCCGGTGTGAAGTTGATGGGCTTCGGCCACCGCGTCTACAAGAATTACGACCCGCGGGCCCGCATCGTCAAAGAACAGGCCGACAAGATTCTGGCCAAGCTCGGCGTCGACGACGAGTTGATGGACATCGCCAAGGGTCTCGAAGAGGCGGCGCTGACCGACGACTACTTCATCGAGCGCAAGCTCTACCCGAACGTCGACTTTTACACGGGCCTGATCTACCGGGCCCTCGGGTTCCCGGTCCGGATGTTCACCGTGTTGTTTGCGCTGGGCCGGCTGCCCGGCTGGATCGCACACTGGCGTGAGATGCACGACGAGGGCGACAGCAAGATCGGCCGTCCGCGCCAGATCTACACCGGCTACACCGAACGCGACTACGTCGGCATAGACGGTCGGTAGTCGCGCCCGGGGCCGTGCCAAGTCCTTCTAGGGCCATCAAATAGAAGCCAGCACCGCCATGGCGGCGTTGTGACCGCCGATGCCCGACACCGCCCCGCCGCGGCGAGCGCCCGAGCCGCACAGCATGATCCGTTCGTGGGCAGTGGCTACTCCCCATTGTCGCGCCGGGGTGTCCAGCGGTTCGTCGTCTTCGGCGAACGGCCACGACAGCGCGCCGTGGAAGATGTTGCCCCCGGTCATTCCCAGTGTGCGCTGCAGATCCACGGTGGTCGTGGTCTCGGCGCACGGCCGACCGTGCGCGTCACTCATCAGTACCTCCTGAATCGGTTCGGCCAGAACGGAATTCAGCGACATGAGCACCGACTCGGTCAGTTGGTCGCGTAAGGCAGCGCTGGCCGGCGCGGAGTCGGTACCGCTGAACAGCGAGTCAGGTGTGTGCAAGCCGAACACCGTCATCGTTTGAGCGCCCGAATCGCGCAGCGCGTCCGACAGGATGCTCGGGTCGGTCAGTGAATGGCAGTAGGCCTCGCAGGGCAACGGATCCGCTAGCCGCCCGGCGACTGCCCGCGAGTACGCCGCATCCAGTTGGCTCCACGTCTCGTTGGCATGGAAGGTCCCGGCAAATGCCTGATCCGGTGTGACACGGTCGTCGCGCAATCGGGGCAGCCGCCGCAGTACCATGTTCACCTTGACCTGCGCGCCCGGGGCCAATGGCGCGGGTTGATCACCCAGCAGGTCGGCCAGCACCGCCGGCGTGACGCCGGCCAGAACGAACCGGCCGCGAATCAGGTGCTGTTCATCGCCATGCCGGTAGCGCACGTGGCCGTCCGGTTGAACGGCGTAAACGTCTGCGCCAGTGGTTATTTCGGCGCCATGGCGGACAGCTGCCGCGGCCAGGGCAGCGGTCACTGAGCCCATTCCGCCGATGGGCACGTCCCAATCGCCACCGATCACGTGATATAGGAAGCAGATATTCTGCCGCAGTGACTGGTCGGCGAGACGGGCGAAGGTGCCGATCAGCGCATCGGTGGCGATCACGCCACGGACCAGGTCGTTGCTCACCGCGTCGGCGATGGCGTGCCCTATCGGTTCATCCACCATCGCCCGCCAGGCGGCCGCTGCATCGGGATCGCCGCCTTGCAGGATAAGGCGGCGGGCCTGCTCGCGGGTTCGCAGCGGTTCGAGCAGCGTCGGCCACAGCCGATCGGTCACCAGTTGACAGCGCCGATAGAACTCGGCGAAACCTCGCTCGTCTCCGGCAGCACCGATCGAGGCGAACGTATTTTGGCTGTGTCCGCCCTGCGACCCGACCAGCAGGCCAGAGCGCCCCGCCGTAGCCGGTTCAGGGGTGTACGACGAAAACTTTCGGCGGGCCAGCCGCACCGGAGCGCCGAGGTCCTCGACGATCCGTTGCGGCAGCAGGCTGACCAGGTACGAGTAGCGCGACAGTCGGACCTCGACACCTTCGAAGGCCTGTGCGGACACCGCGGCCCCGCCGGTGTGACCCAGCCGCTCCAGCAACCGGACTCTTAGGCCCTCCCGGGCCAGGTAGCCCGCCGCCACCAGGCCATTGTGGCCGCCGCCGATCACGACAACATCGAAATCCCGGGTGTTGTCGACGGTCATACCTAGGTGTTTTAGGGGTGGGCTCGGGCTCAGTTGCTAGCCGAGATACCCCTCGACTTCGCCGGCGGGACGCACCGTCGCCTCACGTGGATCGGCGCCGGTTTCGCGCAGTGCGCGACGCTGCCGCAGCAGGTCCCAACACTGGTCAAGTTCGATCTCCACCCGGCGCAGACGATCGTGCTCGTCTGACGCGGTGATGTCGCCGTGCTGCACCTGCGCGCGCAGTGATTTTTCCTGTGCGACCAGGTCGCGGATGTGTGCCAGGGTCTCGCTGTCGGTCGGTTTCTCGGCATTGCCCATGGCTCTAGTGTGCCCGAGATTAGCGGAGTTGCGATGTCGACTCGGTAGGCTGCATATCGCCTGCAAGAGGGACAGGTCCCGTTATGCGAACTGAGAGAGGGTGATGGTGGGTTTCGGGGCGGGTTTCGGCAAAACGGCCGCAACCAGCTACTCGCGGCGAGCCGCGGAATTTTACCGAAGGTCGCTCGGCCTTCCCTGGCTGATTGGACTCGTGGTTATTCCGTTGCTGATGGCGGCAATCGGCTACGGTGCGTTGGGCGAACCTCGTTCCGGTAATGCGCCGAGCAGCGCATCGTCGGCAGTCGCGACCCCAAGCAAGTCCGGTGCTCCGAAGATATCGTTGGCAGCGCTTTCAATCATCCGCAGCGGCAACGACATTACCCTCACCGGCGATCTTCCCGATGACTCTGCGAAAGCGTCGCTGATGAATGCGCTTAAAGGCTCACTGCCTCCAAGCATCAACTTCATTGACCAAACCCAGATCAACCCCAATATCGACTCGCTCGATTTCTCAAATGCCGCATCGGTGTTCAAGGACAGCGCGTCGATCAACGATTTCAATTTAACCGTCAACGGCGACATGGTCACGTTGGCGGGAACGGCCGCGTCGCAAGACCAGAAGAACGCGGTCGTGCAAGACGCTGTGCACGCCTGGTCGAGCCTCGACGTCGTTGACAAGCTCGCAGTCAGCGGGCCGGTTCCTCCGGCCGGATCCCCCGGTGCTGCTCCGCCGCCCCCGCCCCCC
>JBEKNM010000496.1:0-4118 GCA_049522835.1 Mycobacterium sp. | reverse complement strand
GCGCTCACAGCTCTTGTCACAGGTCCAAGCCCTTCATGAAGTCGATGGCTTCGTTGTGGACCTCTTGCGTGGCCGCGCAGGTGATCCGGTCGTCCTCGACTCCCTGCTTTTCGCTGTAGCGGATGATGTCCCTCTCGAACGCAACACTTGCGCGTCCACACGGGCACTGCAGGTCCCAATCGATGGTGACCTCGTCACCCGAGATCACTCCGCCCCAATGCGCCCGAAGCAGGATGTCGTAGACCGCGGCGCGGCCGGTCTGTCGCCCGGTGCGCGGTAGTGGTTCGCTGGTGTCGGGATCGAGGATGAACGGGATGACCCACGGCATGACGTGGTAGCGGCCTTCCTCACACGCCCAGTGGAACGTGCTGGACTCGGAGAATCCGTAGCCGACCTGGATCTTGTCGACACCGAGGAACTCAGTGATGACGTCCATGAAATTGGCCGGCAGGGCAACGCCTTTCATCCCGCCGCCGGTGAGGATCGCCGAGTCCTTGGCGAACACGTTCTTGACGCCCCGTTCCAGGCCGGCTTTGGCGATGTCGTACATCAGGTGGTAGGTGCCGATCATGAACACCCGTTTGCCTCGCAGTTTTTCGGTGAGCTCGACGAAGAAGGCGTCTAATTCCTGGGGCTGCCGTAGCTGCACGGCGATGAACTCGTCCTTGCGGGCTGCCAGCGCCGGGTCGATCTCCAGCCGGTCGAGTTCGCCGCGTGATGCGGCGGCACGCATCTTCGATACCAAAAACATCAGATCGGTTTCCACCGATCCGGAGTACAGGGGATGGAACTTGGATTCGTCGCCGCCGGTGAACCCGTTCTTGATCATGTCCGCGATGCGCAGGTGTCCCAGCTTGCCGCTGGCGAAGTTCGGCCAAATGACGTCGACGGAAGGGTTCAATTCTTTGTCGGTGGGCTCCCGGCCGAACGTCTGGAATAGGCAGATCTTCCACAGCACCATGCCCTCCACCGCGCCGCGCTTGTCTTTGGGCAGGATCGACAGCGTGCCGGTGGTGCCGCTGGAGGTGATCACCTGAAGCGGGGTCTGCTCATCGAGGCGGTCGATCCAATCATCGATGCTGTTGCACCCCTGTGTGTCGACGCTCGATAGGTCGTAGCTGGTCAACTTGTCCAGCCACTTGGTCATCAGGTCGAACCGTTTCTTGTCGATCAGCGCGGACGGGTACGATTTGAACGCCGTATGCGAGAACATCAGCGGGACAACGTCGTTGAACTGACCGAGCTCTGTGATCCCGAGCCGGTCGGCCAGCTTGCGCAGCATCTCGATGCTCTGATGGTGCTGCTGGAAGCGGATACCTATCGCCTCGCGCTGCAGCTCTTCGAGTTCAGCGCGCGCAATGGTGTGCATCTGTGTATAGGACTGCCCGAAGAAATTGATCGGGTCGTCCATGAACTGTGTGACCGACTTCGTTGTTGGCGCGCTCATGGTCCTCCCATTGGGATTTGGCTGGCGTTCGCCGGGCTGATTTGCCGATGTTAGCGCGAAAGTGCAGTCAGATGCAATACTGCAGGTGAATGCACATAGGTGCAGACCGGGATGCTGCCGCCGAGCATCATGTCGCGCGGCCGATTGCCAGGCATCAGCCAGATGCGGTAGAACACATTGTTTTCCCACCAAGCTGGACCATCGCCACGCCTGACCACAGCCGGGTAAAGGGCCTTATTGATCGAGGTTTCGAGTGAAAGTCCACTTGCAAGTAGAGGGATCGCCGGACCGGGTGGTCGAACATGCGGCCCGGCTCGCCGAGCTGGGCGCCGACGGTATCTTCACGTTCGAGGGACAGCACGACGTGTTCCTGCCGCTGGTGGTCGCCGCCGGCCTCACGTCGCTCGAACTGATGACCAACGTGGCGATCGCCGGACCGCGCAGCCCATTGCACCTCGCGCATGCGGCTTATGACTTGCAGATCTACAGCGGTGGGCGGTTCCGGTTGGGATTGGGTTCCCAGATCAAAGTTCACGTCGAGAAGCGTTATGGCGCTCAGTGGGCCAAACCCGCAGCCAAGATGGCCGAAACAGTGGCAGCTGTGCAGGCGATCTTCGCGGCCTGGGAAGGCCAGGCGCCGTTGAACTTCCGCGGTGAGTACCACACCCACACGCTGATGCCGCCGAACTTCAACCCGGGTCCCAACCCGTTTGGCACCCCACCGGTGCTGATGGGTGCGCTCGGGCCGATCATGACCCGTAAGGCCGCTGAGGTCGCTGACGGCCTATTGATGATGCCCTTCAACAGTGCCCGCCACTTTGCTGAGCGCACCGTGCCCGCGCTCGAAGAAGGTCTGCGCCGATCCGAGCGTGCACCCGGGGACTTCCAAGTGGTGGCGCAAGCCATGGTTGCTGTCGGTCGCACCGCGGCTGAACTGAGAACGGCCACCGACGCGGTGGCGGGGCTGATCGCTTTTTACGGATCGACGCCGGCCTACGTGCCTGTTCTCGAGGTCGAAGAGTGGGCCGACGTCCAGCCCGAGCTCAATGCGCTGTCCAAAGTGGGTAAGTTCGCCGAGATGAGAGCACTTATCAGCGACGAGATGGTGGCCCGCATCGGCGTGGTCGGGACGCCTGAGCAGTGTGCGGCCGAAATCGGTCGCCGCTTCGGTGGGTACGCGAGCGAGGTGTGCTGTTACTTTCCCGGCTATCGGCCTCCGGGTACCCAGATCACCGACCTCATCGGGGCGTTGCACAACACCCCAGCATTACCGTGACCGATCTGACCGTCGCGGTCGCCGACGGCGTCGCGCTGCTGACCCTCAATCGGCCAGAGCGGCGCAATGCCTACACCGAGCAGATGGGGGAGCTACTCAACCGCGCCTACCGGGAGTGCGACGAGGACGACCGCGTACGCGCAATCGTGCTAACCGGGGCGGGTGACGCTTTCTGCGTTGGCGCCGACTTCTCCACGTCAACAAATCCTTTCGACGCTCCTTCGGAAGCCTCGGCGTTCACGGCTGCGCCGACCGATCCCGCAGCATTTGAGCTACGCACCCCGGTCATTGCTGCGGTCAACGGGCACGCCATTGGGATCGGTTTGACGATCGCATTGCAAGCCGACATCCGGATCATGGCCATCGACGCCAAATACGCTGTCGCGCAAGTCCGGCGGGGCGTCATACCCGACTGCATGTCGCACTGGACGTTGCCCCATGTGGCAGGCGGCGCCGTGGCGGCTGACCTCCTTCTGACGGGACGCACGTTCGGCGGCGTCGAGGCGGCAGCGATGGGCATCGCCGCCCGAACGCTACCGGGCGATGAAGTGCTCGACCACGCGATGGGCGTGGCGAGCGACATTGCCGTCAATGTTGCGCCGATGTCGGCGGCGCTGAGCAAACGGCTGCTCTGGGACACCCTGATCAAGGGATACACACCGCGCCAGGTCGCCGACTTGGAGACAGAACTGCATCACCGGGTGATGGGCAGCGCCGATGCGCGCGAGGGTGTCGAGGCGTTTCTGCAGCGTCGTGCGCCGCGCTGGAGCCTGTCGGTGTCGCGGGAGTGGGAGCCGTTGCCGGAGTATTGACTTTGCCCGCCCGGATCACAAAAGCGACAGGCGGCCGGCTGCAGGGCTGGTCAACCGGCCGTGGACGGCGGTAGCGTCGTATGCATGCTGTTCGCGGCCTTGCGCGATATGCAATGGCGAAGGCGGCGCCTCGTCATCGCGATCATCAGTACCGGACTGGTCTTTGCGATGACGCTCGTTCTGACCGGACTCGCGAATGGCTTCCGGGTCGAGGCCCAGCGAACCGTCGATTCCATGGGTGTCGACGCATTCGTGGTCAAAGCCGGCGCGGCCGGACCGTTCCTGGGTTCGACTCCATTCGCTCAAGTTGACCTGGCCCGGGTGGCCGCTGCGCCCGGGATCGTGGCTGCGGCTCCGCTGGCCACTGCGGCCTCGACCCTCAGGGAGGGCACCTCGGCGCGAAACGCCACGGCCTTCGGCGCCCCGGCGCACGGACCCGGCATGCCGCAAGTCTCGGAGGGTCAGGCACCGTCTGCGTCGAACGAGGTCGCAGTGTCGAGCACGCTGGGCAAGCACATCGGCGAGGATCTGCAGGCCGGTGCGCACACATTGCGGATCGTCGGGATTGTGCCCAATTCCACCG
>JBEKNM010000495.1:0-4146 GCA_049522835.1 Mycobacterium sp. | reverse complement strand
GTACCGCAGACGTAGAGCTGTGCTCCATCTTGCAACCAACTCCACAGCTGGGCTCCACGCTTGCGCATCAGGTGCTGCACGTAGACCTTGTCGCGCTGGTCCCGGGAGAACGCCAGGTCCAGTTCGGTGAGAAACCCGTCGGCACGCATCTGCTCGATCTCATCACGGTAGTAATAGTCGGTTGCTGCGTGCTGTTCCCCGAAGAACAACCAGTTGGGCGCAGTGTGGCCAAGTGCCCGGCGCTCCTGCAGGAAGCCGCGGAATGGCGCGATCCCGGTTCCCGGGCCGATCATGATCATCGGCGTGTGCGGATCGCCTGGGGGCCGGAAGTTGCTGGACGTCCGCACGTAGATCGCGATCTCATCTCCGGCGGAGCGGTCCGCGAGGTACGTCGAGCACACCCCGCGACGCGGGACACCCTGAAAGTTGTAACGCACCGGCGAGACTGTCAGGTGGACTTCCCGCGGGTTCTCTTTGGGGCTGGACGAGATCGAATACAGCCGCGGCTGAAGGGGTTTGAGCACTTTCATCCACTCTTCGATCGACGCAGCGACCGGCAGCGCAGCGAGCAGGTCGACCGACTGGCGGCCCCATGTCCAGTCGCCAAGCGCGGCTTTGTTTTCCGGCTTCATCAATGTGGCGAGTTCGCTGTCGCCCGAGCGCTGCTGCACGAACCGAAGCAGGTCCGGGCTGATGTGGGCGATCTCGAATCGGTCTTTGAGCGCGCCCCGCAGCGACATTGACTCGTGGTCGGCAACCTGTACTGCAGTCTCGCCGTCCAGTCCGGTCACTGTCAGCCATTCGTCGATGAGCCGGTCACCGTTGCGCGGCCACACCCCCAGAGCGTCGCCGGCTTCATAGCTGACTGTCTCTTCGGGTAGGCGAAATACTATCTGCCGCACATCTTTTACCGACCGCGGTCGACTAAGCGTGAAATTACCGACCAGGTCGGTGACCAGTGGGTGCTTCTTGGTGTACGTCTGCGGTGCGGGCCGGGGCTGGGAAGCCAGAGCGGCCCCAAGTGCGGCATTCGAGGCCGCTCCGGCACTTCCGCCGAACCGCGCTGTTGCGCTTGTCAGCTCTTGCAAGACCCTGCTCAGCCATCCGGCTGCGGTGTCTTCGTAATCCGGTTCGCAGTCGACGCGCTCCACCGTGCGGGTTGCACCAAGTTCGGTGAGGCGTTCGTCGAGTTTGCGTCCATGACCGCAGAAGTCGTCGTAGTTGGAGTCGCCCAGGGCGAGAACCGCGTAGCGGGTGTTGTCCAGACGTGGTGCGCCGTCAGCTGATAGCGCCCGCCAGAGAGCGGCGCCGTTGTCCGGCGGCTCGCCGTCCCCGGTCGTGCTGGTGATCACCAGTAGCTCCCGAGTGGTCGAAAGGTCGGCCACGGAGAAGTCGTCCATGCCCAGCAACGAGACCGGCAGCTGGGCCTCGCCGAGTTGCGCGGCAACGGCGGCCGCTAATTCTTCGGCGTTCCCGGTCTGCGAGGCCCACAACACCACGATGGGCGCTCGCTCGGGCGCCGTAGCCGCTTGGGGGGCAGGGCCGCCGGGTGCGCCGATGGTTGGTTCCGTGACGGGTTCCGTTGATGGCGGTGTCTCGGTGCGCGCGAACATCCCTGCGAGCAGTCCGTCCACCCACAGCCGGGTGCTGGGATCGAGCGGGGCGCTCAGGGGCAGGGTGGGGACTCCGGCCGTGCGGCGACCGGCTTCCGACCGTAGCCCGACTATCAGGCCCGCGAGGTAGGAGCGGGCGAGCAGACCAAACTGTGGCGTCGGTTCGTTTGCCACACCGAGGATTTCGGCGAGGGCGTCGACCAGCGACACGCTGATTTCCTGCACCTGCGGGGCAGCAGGCTCTGGTGTCTCAGCGGTCTCTGTGTGTTCGGGATCGGTGCCCGGATCCGGTTTGTCGACAGCGACCTTCGTCACGGTGACCGCGCACGCCTTGAATTCCGGTTGGTGGGACACCGGATCCACGGCGTCGTTGGTGACGGCGTTGATCGACAAGTATTCACCGAACGTGTCGTTCCAATGGAAGGGCGCAAAGCAGTCGCCTGGGCGCACCCGGTCGGTGACCACGGCCGGCAGCACGGCCCGGCCACGGCGGGAGGCGATTTCGACCGGGTCGTCGTCTGAGATCTGTAGCCGGGCGGCGTCGTCGGGGTGGATTTCGACGAACGGTCCGGGGTTGAGCTTGTTGAGTTTGGCGACCTTGCCGGTCTTGGTCATCGTGTGCCACTGATGCGGCAGGCGCCCGGTGTTGAGCAAAAACGGGTAATCGTCGTCCGGCATCTCCTCCGGTGGCATGTGCGGGCGGGGGAAGAACATCGCACGACCATTCGGTCTCGCAAAGGCCAACGGCGGCACGCTGCCGTCTTCGCGGACCATCTGAGTCTGGCTGACGCCGTCGTTCAGGTAGCGGATCGGGTTGCGGTCGTTCGTGCTGTCGGGCGGGCAGGGCCATTGCAGCGGCGTCTGACGCAGCCGGTCGTAGCTGGCGCCGCGCAGGTCGTAGCCCGTCGCGGGGTTCCAGAACCGCTTGATCTCTTCGAATACCTCCTCTGCGGAGTCGTAGCTGAACGAATCCGAAAATCCCATTTCGCAAGCGATCCGGGCGATGATCTGCCAGTCCGGTAATGCCTGCCCCGGCGCCTTGACGGCTGGCTGAAACAGGGTGAGGTTGCGCTCGGAGTTGATCATCACCCCCTCGGACTCGGTCCACAGAGCGGCCGGCAACAAGACGTCGGCGTACTGGTTGGTCTCGGTCTCGAAGAAGGCGTCCTGGGTGATCACCAGTTCGGCGGCCTCGAGCCCCGCCAGAACTGTCTTCCGATTAGCCACGCTGGCAACGGGATTAGTGCAGATGATCCAGCACGCCTTGATCTGACCGTCCGCCATGCGGGAAAACATATCGACTGTGCCGGTGCCGGCCTCGGTGCGCAGCGACCCGCGGCCTATGCCCCACTGCTCCTCGACGAAGTCGCGGTCGTCGGCGGATGCAACGGAGCGCTGACCCGGCAGACCCGGCCCCATGTAACCCATTTCGCGGCCGCCCATTGCATTGGGCTGGCCGGTAAGGGAGAACGGGCCGCTGCCGGGCTTGCAGATCGCCCCGGTGGCCAGATGCAGGTTGCAGATCGCATTGGTGTTCCAGGTGCCATGGGTGCTCTGGTTGAGGCCCATCGTCCAGCAGCTCATCCAGTTCGCTGCTTCGCCGATCCAGCGGGCCGCGGTGCGAATGTCTTCGGCAGGTATGCCGGTGATTTCGCTGACTTTGTCGGGCGTGAATTGCTGCAGGAAACTCGGCATCACCTCCCAGCCCTCGGTGAATTCGGCGATGAATCCGGCATCGGTGTGGCCATTCTCGACGATCAGATGCAGCAAACCGTTGAGCAGTGCGAGATCGGAGCCAGGAGAGATCTGCAGGAAAAGATCGGCTTTTTCGGCGGTCGCAGTGCGGCGCGGGTCGACGACGATCAGTTTGGCGCCGGCCTTGATGCGATCCAGCATGCGCAGGAACAGGATCGGGTGACAGTCGGCCATATTGGCACCGATGACGAAGAAAACGTCGGCCTGGTCGAAGTCCTGGTACGAGCCGGGTGGTCCATCCGCGCCTAAGGAAAGTTTGTAGCCGGACCCCGCGCTGGCCATGCACAATCGAGAGTTCGACTCGATCTGGTTGGTGCCGATGAAGCCTTTCGTCAGTTTGTTCGCCAGGTATTGAGCCTCGGTGGACATTTGGCCAGACACGTACAGGGCGAAGGCATCCGGGCCGTACTGGTCGATGATCGCCCGCAACTGCTTCGCGGACTGGGTGATCGCGCTGTCCATGTCGATCGGCTCAGGGGGTTCGCCGCGGTCGGCCCGCGCGTACGCCGAATCCATCCGGCCGGGCGCGCCGAGCATGTCCGCGGTGGTCGCGCCCTTAGTGCACAACCGGCCGAAGTTGGCCGGATGGTGCTTGCTGCCAATCGATTTGGCGATGTGACGTCGGCCGCATTCAGGGTCAGTTGTGATCTGCAACACCATTCCGCAACCCACGCCGCAATATGCACACAAGGAATTCACGGCGTCCTTTTCGGACGGCTGCGTGGCCACGCGTACGTCCCCTCTCCAGAGCGCAATGAGTTTGCTCTAGAATCGTGCG
>JBEKNM010000494.1:0-4151 GCA_049522835.1 Mycobacterium sp. | reverse complement strand
GGGTTGCGCGGTGACCGCGACATCGTATCCGCGATGTTGGCCGCCTGCGTGGATCTCGCCGACCCGCAAGACCCGCGCACCGCGGCCGTCGACTACAAACTTGCCTACGCCCTGCGCTATGGGTGGGCCTCCCAGCCAGAGTGGGAGGGTTCAGTCAACCGGCACCAGCCACCACCATCACCCGATGAGGGATCGGCCAGGACCGGCAGCCACCGCCACCCGGCGGCGGCCTCTGCTGAACAAGCAGCACCCGGTACACCCCCGAACAGACCACGCCCGCAGCGTGGACGTCGCGGGGCCAGCCGAAAACAACCAGCACCCAAGCTGATTGGCGCTGCATGACCGATTACGGGTCAACTCTTAGCACAAGGGTTCTCGCAGCAAGCAAGCAAGTCTGTTACTAGATCAGCGGTTCGCCCCCGTCGACCTTCAACGTCATACCGGTCAGGAACGTGTTGGTCATCGCGAACAGCACGGCGCTGGCGATGTCGTCCGGGGTTCCGATTCGCCGCGCCGGGTTGCTGGCGGCGATGTGCTTGAAGTAATCCCGCTTGCCGTCTTCGCCGAGCGAGTCCCAGGCGCCCGTGTCGATGACTCCGGGCGAAATCGCGTTGACCCTTATCGGAGCCAGTTCGACGGCAAGCCAGCGGGCGAGGAAGTCGACGGCCCCATTGGTGATACCCACGCCGAGATAGCCGACGTTGAGCTTGAAGGCATGAACCCCAGAGAACAACACTAGTGATCCCCCCGGTTTGATCTGGGGCGCAAAGTATTTGGCCAGCATGGTAGGGCCGATGACCTTCGTGTCGAACGACTGCAGCAGATTGTGGCGCTCGAGGTCGGCCAGTTTTCCGCGGGCGCGAGCCGATGCGGTGGACACCACGTGATCGACGGCGCCCACCCGGTCGGCTAGGGCGGCGATCGAGTCGTCGTCGGTGATGTCGACCACTTCAGCGGTGACGCCGCGGTCGCTGTAGGCGCCCGCGAGCTTGGCCTGGTCCCGTCCCGCCGCGATCACCCGCGCGCCTTCTGATTGCGCCAGCAAGGTGATCGCACGGGCAATCCCGCTGCCGCGTCCGACCACGACGACGGTCTTGTTCAACAACGTGTTACCCATCGCGCTCACTCCTCTGGTCCGGTAGCCGGCGGCCAACGTGCCCAGCCTGGATCCGGTGCGGGCCCGCCCGCGACCCGCAACTAAAATGGGATGTCCAGCCCAGAATATTCGGCGTCATCCATCCGGTCAACTTCCGCGGAGGCTATTGCGACCCGAAGGTTTTGGTGCATAATGGGATGGCTATCCCAGAAATCGCACTCTGTCGCTGCCCAAGCATCGCACCGCGCGGGAGGAATCTCATGCCGGCTGTTCATCACCGCTACGCCACCGTCAATGGTCATCGGCTGTTCTTTCGTGAAGCGGGCGATCCCGACGCACCCGCGGTGGTGCTCTTGCACGGATTTCCGACCAGCTCGTACATGTTCCGGGATCTGGTTCCGGCACTCGCCGACCGCTACCACGTGATTGCACCGGACCATCTCGGCTTCGGGCTTTCCGACGCACCGCCCGTCGAGGAGTTCGACTACACATTCGATGCGCTGACGGAGTTGACCGAGGGCCTGCTGGGCACGCTTGGCGTCGGCCGGTACGCGATCTATGTACAGGATTACGGCGCACCCATTGGCTGGCGGCTGGCGCTTGATAACCCGTCCGCGATCACGGCGATCATCAGCCAGAGCGGCAACGGGTACGACGCCGGCTTCGTCGAAAGCTTCTGGAAAGTCGTGCGGGCCTATCAAGATGAGCAGACGCCCGACAACGAAGCCGCAATACGACAGTTCTTCACGTTGGACGCCACCCGGTGGCAATACCTCACCGGCGTACCCGACGAGACCTTGGTAGATCCCGGATCCTGGTATCACGACTACGCATTGATATCGCGGCCGGGCAACGACCACGTGCAACTGAAGCTGCTGAAGGATTACGCCACCAACGCGCCGATGTACCCGCGCGTGCAGGAATACTTTCGCACCAGCCAAGTGCCGTTGCTGGCGGTATGGGGTCGCGGTGACGAAATCTTCGGCCCGGCCGGTGCGCGAGCATTCGCCGATGACCTCCCCGACGCCGAGATTCATCTGCTCGACGGTGGGCACTTCCTACTCGAGTCCGCACTGGACGAGGTCACCGGGCTGATCCGCAACTTCCTGGCCAAGGTGGGCGTAGCCGCCTGACGACGGCCTGCGGGCGCCTCGAGCGGCCCAGGCCGCCGAGCGCAAAGTCATGGCGCAAAAACGACCCGGATGTCGCCGTGGTGTTTCCCCCGCAAGCGGGCGGTGCCCCCAGCTCGCGCGAAAGAAACCGCCCCCTTAGTGGGCTGGATATCCCATAATCGGAGGCTTCTGCGAGCTAGCCTAACGCGATGGCCCATCCGGAAGTTCACGACGAACAACGGTTGACCCCCAAGGGGCGTGCCACCCGCGACCGAATCGTGCAAGCTGCCGCCGAGCTTATCGTCACCGAGGGCCTCTCGGCGTCGAATATGGAGAGCGTGCGCAACGCCGCGTCGGTCAGCGGCTCTCAACTTGCCCACTATTTCGCCGACAAAGGCACGCTGATTCGTGCGGTCATCAGGCGCCAGATCGGCGTGGTACTGGACTTCCACCGGCAGCCCAAGCTGCGGGATCTGGATTCGTTCGACGACTTCGAGCGGTGGATCGATCTCAACATGCGCTACCTCAGACGCATCGGCACCTCCGGCGGCACACCCACCTACCACGCCCTGACCGCCCAATTGGCGAAATCCGACGACGCGACGCGCGCCACACTGGCGGCAGGCTATTGGCAGTGGGTCGAGTTGCTTGAAGTAGCGATCCAGCGGATGAAAGATCATGGCGTTTTGACCGCGGACGCCAACCCGCGGCGGTTGGCGTTGACCATTGTCTGTGCTCACCAGGGCGGCGCCACGTTGGCATTTACCTATCGGGCCGAATGGCCGCACGCTGACGCCACTCGATTCGCGGTCAACTATCTACGAATGTTCGCCATCGACCCCGACGAACGGACCCCACGCCCGGCGCGGCGCCCCCGCGGCCCACGCGCAGCGGCAAAGGCGGCAACGTGAATGACGGCACGTCGCGATTCACTCGCAAAGGACTTGCGACACGGGCGCGCATCGTTGCCGTCGCGGCCCGGCTCATCTTTGAGCGCGGCGTTGCCAACACCAGCATCGACGAGGTTCGTAACACAGCCGGGGTAGGCGGATCGCAGATCTCGCATTACTTTCGCGACAAACGCGATCTCACTCGCCAGGTCATCGCCGCACGCCGCGACGATGTCATCGCGTTTCACACACAGCCGCAGCTCGGCGCGCTCGATAGTCTCGAGGCCCTCCAAGCGTGGGCCGATGCCTGCGCAGCCGATATCGACACCGTCTACCGCCTGGGCGGATGCATCTACGGTTCCCTGGCCGGCGAGCTGATCGAGGCCGACGACGAAGTCCATGGCGATCTTGCCGACGGATACGACCAATGGCTTGGGCTATTCCAGACCGGCCTTACGGCGATGCGGCGCCGAGGTGAACTGCGCCCCGACGCCGACCCACGGCATCTGGCTGCATCACTGGTCATTGCCCACCAGGGCAGCGCGATGATCACGCATGCCACCGGTGACGCCGAACCGGTGCGGGTCGCGGTCAACGCTGCGGTCGACTACGTACGCTCGTTCGCTGCCCATCCGGGGCCCCGCAAAAGGCCGGCCAGCTCGTCTCGGCGCCGATCGAGATCCTGAATCCCGTTCCGACGGTTCGCCGTTCCCGGTCAACGGCTGCTCTGGTGAGCTGTGGTCCAGATGGGCACGGCGGCCGTTTCCCGGCAGTGTCTCACTAGAGTCAGTTCGGTCATTGATTGACACTCGTCTACCGTCGTCTTGGACTCTGTTTGACAGTTCGGTCGAGTCGAGGGAGTGCGCAATAGGCGAGCGGATCGGATACCAGCGAGTCAGCACGGTTGACCAGAACACCGACCGCCAGCTCGACGGCGTGGCAGTCGACAAACTGTTTACCGACAAGGCCAGCGGCATGGACACCAACCGCCCTGAGCTGGCGTGAGCGCTCGACTACGCACGTGCGGGCGACACGCGCGTGGTGCACAGCATG
>JBEKNM010000493.1:0-4154 GCA_049522835.1 Mycobacterium sp. | reverse complement strand
CCAAGCCGGCGCGGCTCGTCGAGGTGCCGTCGGTCGAGCCGACGGCCGACGGCTGGGTCGGGTTCTGCACCAACACCCAACAGCAGTTCGAGAGCCTCCTGGCGATGGCCGGCCTGCTCGAAATGCTCGAGCAGAACCCGGACTGGTCGCGACCCGACTATCGCACCGCCCACCAAGCTGAGTGGAACGAGCGGTTGCACGGGTGGACCCGCGAACACACCACCGCGGAGATCGTCGAGCTCGCGACGCTGTTCCGCATTCCGGTCGCGCCGGTCAACGACGCCCTTGGCGTGTTGGAGCACCCGCATTTCGCGGC
The DNA here is from genome assembly GCA_049522835.1 of Mycobacterium sp. Taxonomy (GTDB): domain Bacteria; phylum Actinomycetota; class Actinomycetes; order Mycobacteriales; family Mycobacteriaceae; genus Mycobacterium. The sequence goes on along the minus strand of JBEKNM010000493.1, from coordinate 3,838 downwards.
CCGCGATTTCTTCGAACGATCGGCCGACGGGACCTTCGTCCAGCCGTCTCCCCCGTTTAAGTTCGACGGCGTCCGAGCGCGCAGCGCGAAAGGCGCCTCGACCGCCTCTCCTCAACCGAGCCCAGCCGTCCCGGCCGCGGTCGAGCCGCCCGACACCCGGCCGTTGGCCGGCCTACGAGTTCTCGACGTGACGGCGTTCTTCGCCGGCCCGTCGTGCGGACAGGTGTTGGCCATCCTCGGCGCCGACGTCACCCACGTCGAGTCCATCCAGCGACCCGACGGCGCACGAACCTACGTCGGCCCGCTGTACGGCTGCGACCAGTGGTGGGAGCTCGGGAAAATGTGGATCTCCACCAACCACAACAAGGCCGATCTCACGCTCAACCTGGCCTCCGCGCGTGGACGCGAGCTGTTCCTCGAGCTGGTCGCCAAGAGCGATGTCGTCCTCGAGAACTTCTCCCCTCGCGTCTTCGAGAACTTCGGCCTGGACGGCGCGATGCTTCGCGAGCGCAACCCAGGATTGATCTTCGTTCGGATGCCGGCGTTCGGTCTCGACGGACCGTGGCGGGACATGGTCGGCTTCGCCCAGACGATGGAGCAGATGTCAGGCAAGGCCTGGGTGACCGGACACCTCGCCGACCAGCCACGGATCCCACGCGGACCGTGCGACCCGGTGGCCGGATACCACGCGGCGTTCGCGCTGCTCATGGCGCTGCGCGAACGGGATCGGTCCGGCGCGGGCGCCCATGTGGAAGTGGCGATGATCGAAACCGCCGTCAACACGTCGGCTGACCAGCTGGTCGAGTTCTCCGAACGAGGCACGACTAGCGCCCGGATGGGCAACCGGTCCCTGACCGCGGCGCCGCAGGGCTTGTACGCCGGCCGAGGGTGGGAACAGTGGCTGGCGATATCGATCGAGACCGAAGCCCATTGGTCGGCCCTGCGCGAGGTGCTGGGCGACCCACCCTGGATGGCGAAACCCGACTTCTCAACGGCGGCCGAGCGTCGACACAACCACGACGTCCTCGACGACGAGCTCGCAGCCTGGGCCCGAGACCTGGATGTCGACGAACTCGTCGACCAGCTCGTTGCCCGGGGCGTGCCGGCGGGTCGAGCGTGCGACCCACGCGAGATGAGCTCGCATCCACAGCTATCCGAATGGGGGTACTTCGAGCGGATCGACCACCTCGTGGCCGGCGAGCTCCAGGTGCCGACGATCCCCTTTCGGTATCGGAGCTTCGAGCGCTGGATCACGTCGCCGTCCCCGCTTCTCGGCCAGCACAACGCCGCGCTGCTCAAGGGCCGGCTGGGGCTAGACGACGCCCAGTTCGAACAACTCCGAGCCGATCAAGTCATCGGGACCGTGCCGGCTCGGCTGTAGCAGCCGGCCGGCATCCACAGCCTTGGAGTCCGATGGACGAAGTGAGAGAGCGCCTGAGAACTCGGGGAAGGTGAGCTCCTGGTAGGCCGGTGATTTCCGCATCGTCCGATCTGGCCAGGAGCCCGGTCGTCATCGTCGTTGTCGTTGTCTCCCGCGCTTGGGTTTCGGTCACACCGAACTCGTCCACCGCTTGACGGGCCCGCCGGTGTGGATCGCCGTCTCCCACCGACGGCACCGCCACGCGCAGGGTTCCTTCAGGTCAAGGTAGCTGGCGTAGATATATGTACTAGCGTACATTTATATTGGCTGGTAGTTGTGTCTCTGACGTTGCCACATGCTGGACCGGTCGAGGCGGTAGGGCCTGTATGCGGCGGCTGGCGCTTCGGACGGCCCCTAGGAGAAGATGCCCATGGTTACGCGCCCAATCGTCGACTTCGACCCGCACTCCGAGCAGATCACCGATACGCACGCCACGTTCTAGAAGTTTCGGGAGGAGTCTGGTGGCTGCCCGAACGTCTTCAGCGAACACCACGGCGGGTTCTGGACCATCCTCGGCTACGAAGAGCTAAAACGGCCGTTACGGACGGTGCGACATTCTCGTCCCGTCACGATATGCCGACCGGCTCAACGCCTTTCGGCCGAGTGATGCACCCGCCCGGCTCGATCCACTCACTGCTGATCGAAGAGGATCCGCCGCAGTCCCTCAAGTGGCGTCAACCGCTCTATCCCTGGTTCTCGCCGGCGACAGTCAAGCGCTGGCATCCGAAGATGGTGGCCTATACGACCTGGTTCATTGATCAGAAGATCGAGACCGGGGCGATGGACCTGGTCGTCGATCTTACAAGCGCACTGCCTACAGTGATCACGTTGACCCATCTCGGCGTATCTGTCGACCGCTGGGGCGAATACGCCAGCGCCAAACCGCAAGAAGACCACCCCTGTGGGATCAGAAGAATCTATAGCGGCGTACGCCGTTATGAGTGAGCTGATCGCGTCGGTCGTGGAGGTCGTGGCCGATCGACGCACCAATCCTCGGCCCGATGACTTTCCGACTGTTGTGTCCCAGATGGAGATCGACGGCGAGAAGCTCACGGACGAAGAAATCTTAGGAGTGTGTTCGACGATCGTCGGTGCCGGAATCGACACGACGACGGCATTGCTGGCGCAGGCGTTTGTGCACCTGGACCAGAACCGGGATGACCGGCAGCGACTGATCGAGCAACCCGAGTTGCTGACGAGCACGACTGAGGAATTCCTTCGGTAATACTCACCAGTGCAGGGGCTGGCCCGCACGGCGACTCGAGACGTCGAGATCGGCGGCGTCGAGATCCGTGATCGTGAACGGGTGGTGTTCGCGTGGGGTGCAGCAAACACGGATGAGCGCGAATTCGTTCGCCCCTAGGAGTTCCAGTTCGAGCGATTGAATCGCCTGTAAGTGTTTGTGATGGCTGGCCCGGTGCTGGCTGACAGGATCGGTGTCGCCGTGTGACTGGGTGTGACTCATGAATCGCTTGGCCCTCTTATGGGGTGCTCTTCCCGGGGTCTGTCCACTCGGTCGAGGCGGCGACGCCGGCCCGGTCACTGCATCGGTGGCTTGATTAGAAGCCTGCCCGACTCGTTGCCGCGAGTCGTGGCCCGTTACAGGCCTGCCTCGAAGTGCTTTCTTCCGGGCCGACGCCGATACGACGTCGCCTATCGGGAGGAACTCAGTCGCAATGTCCATCGTCGCAGAGGAGTACACGTTTGTCATCGGGGTCGATACCCACCCCGCGACCCACTCGTTGGCGCTGATCAGCGCCACGACTGGCGCCGTCGTTGACCAGTCGGTGTTCCGGACGACACCGTCGGGTTTGGATCGGGCGCTGACCTGGATTACCCGCATGCTCGGCAACGATTCGGTGCTGGTGGTGATCGAGGGAAGCGGCTCCTACGGAGCCGGCCTGGCCGAGCGTATCGGAGATGCTGGTTTGCTGGTGGCCGAACCCGCGGCGATGCCAGCCGGGCAGCGGCGCGGCGTCGGCAAGACCGACGCCCTTGATGCGGTGCGTATCGCACGTTCAGTCCTCGGCGTGGATTCGTCGCGGTTGCGGTGGCCGCGCGCCACGGGTCCGCGGGTGGTGCTGCGCGTCCTCGTCGTTGCTCAAGAACAGATGGTCGCTGAACGTACCCGGGCGATCAACGCATTAACCGCATTGTTGCGCACGATCGATCTCGGAATCGATACCCGTCAACCTCTGTCCCGCAGTCAGATCAAGGTCATCGCTAGGTGGCGGCCGCGTGTCGAGGAATCCGTTTCCCGCGCCTTCAGCAGGAGCGATCCGGTTGGCCAAGCGCATCGTCGCCCTCAATGGCGAGCTGGTCGACAACCGCAAGGCACTCGATGCCGCCGTCGAAGAAACCGCTCCGGAACTGTGCGAGCTGCCCGGCGTCGGCTCGGTGGTCGCCGCGTCCGTCTTG
>JBEKNM010000492.1:0-4157 GCA_049522835.1 Mycobacterium sp. | reverse complement strand
CAGCCTCGCCGAGACCGTTGCCGGCAGCACGGGAATTCCGAACTTCGCCAGTGCCGTCGGCACCAACAGCGTGGCCGTCAGCACCAACGGCTACCTCAACATGGCCTCCGCCTTCGGCAACGGCAGCGCGGCGTATACCGAGAACGGCAACCTCGACACCGCCATCACCTCCGGCGCCAACAGCACCGCTTACGCCGTCAACGGCAGCGTCAACTTCGCCGACGCGTTAGGGGCCGGCAGCACCGCCTTTGGCGGCGGCACCAGTCCAACCGCGCCCGGCAGCTACACCCTCGCCTCCGTCGTGGGCCTGAACAGCACCGCCTACGCCAGCGGCAACCTCACGGCTCTCGGCACCGGCGGCCTCGCAGCCGTCTTCGGCAACACACTCGACGCGGACGCCACCGGCAACGTCGTGATCAACATCGTGACACCCATTTTCAACGCGAATTTGTGATCGAGGGCGGTAGTACGAGACGCCGCCTCTTGCGTTGGCGGTTCCTCGATCCCGCGGCCAAGCAGGTGTATCCCGACTGGGACGACGCGACCGCTCTGGCCGTCAGCGGCCTGCGGGCACTGTCCGCCGACGGCCCCGACGATCCTCGGCTGCGCGCACTCATCAGCGAACTGTCCAGTGCCAGCGAGCGATTCAAGCAGCTCTGGGAACACGCCGACGTGGGATATCCCAAAGGCGACATCCATATTCGCCATCCAGAGGTAGGGGATCTATACCTGACCCGCACCCAGCTCGACCTCGCCCAATCTCCTGGCCAACACGTCCTGACCTTGCACGCACCAACCAATAGCGCATCGATGCGCGCACTCGACCAGCTACGCGCATCGCTGCAAAACAATCCGGTGTCGTCAAGACCACGCTGACCGTGTACGCCCATCTGATCAACACCGACGACCATGCGGGCTACATGGCTGCGCTCGGCGCATTGGCCGCCCCAAAGCCCAGCGCGACCAATGTCATCCGTTGCACCGCTAACCCTCAGACAGCGGTCGCGTCCAGGACGACCCTCGTCGAGACGTGGCGTCAATGATCGTGGCGTTGGCCATCCCGCCGCCCTCACACATCTGGCAGTTGTGCCACGCTCCCGACCGCGTGGCCTTACCCCAATTCGCACCCCAATTAGCTCGCCATGCCCATCAGCGTCAACGAATAAACCTGCAGCTCAGCGGGTGCCAGCGGGTATCCAAACATCCAGCGCCGGTAACTGGGGGTCAAGTGGTCGCAGGTTCAAATCCTGTCAGCCCGACAGAGAGAAATGGGCTCTGAGTTGGGGTGATGGCGTGATCGGGCCCGTGTTATTTGTTGCCTATGGTGCTGGTCTTGGGACCAGGCCGGTCTCATCACGGTGCGGGATCGCACTTGACCGTCCGACGTCGTGCCGCTGAGGCGCACGATATTCGCGCTGGTGCACGTCAGCCCACGTTATGCCTTGCTAATCGGAGACCCCGTTCTCCCTGGAGCCATTGTCCGGTCGTCAAGTGGGATCTGTGCCTTGGCGGCGAATGTCGGCTAGTTGCCGACGGTTTCGCGCAGAAACAAGCAGAACGATCCCGTACGCGCGAGTGGCGGGGGACGAGAACGGGATTGCTGGGGGGGACTCAGCTCGCCAGTTCGTGCTCTACTGCCCGTCGAATCCATGCCGATATGGAGCGGTCGTCATCCTCGGCGGCCTTGCGAACACGCTCAAGCAGCTCGGGTGGAAGACGCACGGGTATGGGAACGGACATGCGTCCGCGTCGGCGGATCGGCGGCCCCTGTGGTTCCTGGTTTTCGGGTCGTGCGTAGAACTCATGTTCCTGATCGGGGGTCATGTCAGTGTTGGTCATCGGTCTTTCCTGTATTGGTCGGCAAGGTGTTGGGAGGCGACGTAGCATCCGATGGGTCTGCACTTGCGGGGGTCTGCTGTTCGGGAGGCGCTATGGGTACGACGAGAACATCGCCTGCTACTTCTGCGCACATCAGCCAGTGCGCGGGTGGGTTGGCCGGATAGAACAGCGGGTCGGACACCCACACGTCGAACACTTCATCGATACCGAGGTGAGGGTGTTTGAACAAATGTGCAGCCTGGGTGTCTATCTCAAAGGGGTCGTAGTCATCAAGTTGTTCTGGGTCCAGTAGCGGGTCACCCACGTTGTGAGTGTAGTCGCTTCGAATACATTCGTCTACGGAGTTGGCGGATGATCGATGCGATGTGGAAGTTGATCCGTTGGTGCGAATATCTCCGGAAAAGACGTCCGGTTCGACGCCGGTGGGGATCGGTCGCGGCCCTCTGCTTGGGACCAGTTTGGGACCACACGTTATGCGCGATGGTGAACGACCTGCGCGTCTGTGCACGCTATGCACGCGCACGAACCGACACGCCTACTGTCCGCGACCTGGGAAAATGGGTTACCGCTATTTACTGGGGGTCAAGTGGTCGCAGGTTCAAATCCTGTCAGCCCGACCATGTCAGCCCGACCACTGTCAGCCCGACCAGTGAAGATGGGCTCTGAGCTGCGGTTATTCCGCTTCTCACCCTGGATTATCGTGTGAAATCGTAACTAGTTTGGGGACCATGCCGGTCTGATATCCGCGTCCGGAGCGTACTTGACCGCGAGATCCGTGAGTTTGGACCACACGGCCTGCGCGCTGGTGCACGACGTGCCAGTCTGTGCAGGTTAATTCTCCCGGTTAGGAGGTCGCTTTTCAGGGCGTCCTTGTCCAATGGTCAAGTGCTCCTGATTCAAATCAGCCGTAGCTGTCAGTCCGTGCTGATTACGGGTTGCCAGATGGCTTCTGCGCTGTTCGGGGATCGGGGAAGCCGAGCTTCGTGTATCCGGGGGCGCGTTTGCGCAGCGACGACGCGAGAACGGGGGTGAGTTCATCGTGGTAGTCATGGACGGTTGCGTCGGTCTTGTCGGGGTGTGGCCGCGTGATGCGGCCGACGTACTGAACGAGACGATTCTTGAAGGTGACGGGCGAGGCGAGGAACAGGGTGTCCAGCGCGGGACAGTCGAAACCCTCGCCGATGAATGAGCCAGTCCCAACGATCAGCAGCGGTGGATGTTCTGGTTGGTGAGCCGCGAGTTGCTGGGTAATTCGCAGTCGCTCGCGCGCTTTCATTCCGCCGCGCAGCACGGTTGGTTCGCATCCGGCATCGCAGAGTCGGCGGGTTATCGCGTCTAAGTGGTTCACCCAGGTGGTAAGGACGAGGATGTTCGCGCCCAGGCGGTGTGCCGTCAGCACGTCGGTGACGATCTGGTCGAGGCGATCCTGGTCAGCGACGAGTGCGCGGTAGATTTCGGCCATCCCGCCCGGCGCGGAGGGATCGGCGTCGCCGGCGTAGCGGAATCGGGTTGGATGGATATACAGGACCGGGTGCGCCGCGGGGGAATCCGCTGCAGCGGAGGGGAGTTCACCGGCAGCAGGGGGTTCCATGGTGTGACGGTGTGATCCGAGCTGATGGTAGATGAGGTCCTCGAGCCCGTCGCGCCGTTCCGGCGTCGCGGTCAAGCCGAGCCAGTATCTCGCTGGTATCCGGTCTAGGACGGCCGAGAACGCGGCGGCGGCGATATGGTGACATTCGTCGACGATGACGAATCCGTATCCAGCGGTGATCTCATCGACATTTCGGCGACGTGCGAGTGTAGGTAGCAGTGCGATATCGATGATGCCGGTCGTCTTGGACCGCCCGCCACCGATCTGACCACACTTGACCCCGAGGTGTTTGTGCAGCCGGTCGCGCCACTGATCGGCGAGCGCCTTGCGATCCACTAGGACCAGCGCGGACGTGCGACGTAAAGCGATTGCGGCGCAGGCGATCACAGTCTTGCCCGAACCGGGCGGAGCGATCAGGACCGCAGTGTCTTGGGTAGCGAGCTGTCGTACGGCCACCGCTTGTTCGGGCCGCAGCTCCGTTGCGCAAGTGAATTCATGGTCAGTCCCAGTGACGCGGCAGTCGTCGATGCGCAAGGTGCTCCCGGCGGATTCGGCGAGGTTTGTTAACAGCGACAACAACCCGCGCGGCAAAATCAGATCTCCCTCGAGCGTCTCGTCGTAACTGCGCAGAAATCGCGGTGTGTCCCAGGTGCTTCGACGGGCCCGTTGACGGGCGTGGAACTCCGGGTTCGGGATCGACGCCGCGTGCTTGACCGCGGAGATCATT
>JBEKNM010000491.1:0-4161 GCA_049522835.1 Mycobacterium sp. | reverse complement strand
AATTCGATCTGGCCGGCGGACGCATCAACACCGACGCCCTGGACAACTCCGCCGGCGTGGACTGTTCCGACCACGAGGTCAACATCAAGATCCTGATCGACTCGCTGGTCACCGCCGGCAAGGTCAAGGCCGACGAGCGCAAACAGCTGCTGGAGTCGATGACCGACGAGGTTGCGCAGCTGGTGCTCACCGACAACGAGGACCAGAACGACTTGATCGGGACCAGCCGCGCCAACGCGGCCAGCCTGCTGCCGGTGCACGCGCTGCAGATCAAATACCTGGTAGACAAACACGGACTCAACCGCGAATTGGAAGCGCTACCGTCGGAGAAGGAGATTCAAAGGCGGACAGAGGCTGGTATCGGGCTGACGTCTCCCGAGCTCTGCACGTTGATGGCACACGTCAAGTTGGTGCTCAAAGAGGAGATGCTGGGCACCGAACTTCCTGAGCTGGATGTGTTCGCGTCCAGGCTGCCCCGATACTTCCCGACACCGCTGCGCGAACGGTTCACCCCGGAGATCCGTACCCATCAGCTACGCCGCGAGATCGTCACCACCATGCTGATCAACGACCTCGTCGACACCGCCGGCATCAGCTACGCCTTCCGGATCACCGAGGACGTCGGGGTAGGGCCGATCGACGCGGTGCGCACCTATGTGGCCGTCGATGCCATTTTCGGTGTCGGTGACGTCTGGCGCCGGATCCGCGGCGCAAACCTGCCGGTTGCGCTGTCGGACCGGATGACGCTGGACACCCGACGGCTGATCGACCGTGCCGGACGCTGGCTGCTCAACTACCGTCCGCAGCCATTGGCGGTGGGCGCCGAGATCAACCGGTTCGCCGAGAAGGTCAAACTGCTGACACCGCGGATGTCGGAGTGGTTGCGCGGTGACGACAAGGCCATCGTCGAACAGGAAGCCGCGGAATACGCATCGCAGGGTGCACCTGTTGACTTGGCCTACACGATCGCCGCGGGCCTGTACCGCTTCAGCCTGCTCGACATCATCGACGTCGCCGACATCACCGAGATTGACACCGCCGAGGTCGCTGACACATATTTCGCCCTGATGGACAGGCTTGGCACCGACGGTCTGCTGACGGCGGTGTCCCAGCTACCCCGAAACGACCGCTGGCATTCGTTGGCGCGCTTGGCGATTCGCGACGACATCTATGCCTCGCTGCGGTCGCTGTGTTTCGATGTGCTTGCCGTCGGGGAGCCGGACGAAAGCGGCGAGCAGAAGATCGCCGAGTGGGAGCACATCAGTGCCTCCCGGGTGGAACGAGCCCGCCGCACGCTCACCGAGATCTATGCGAGCGGCGAGAAGGATCTCGCGACGCTCTCGGTGGCGGCTCGGCAGATTCGCCGCATGACCCGTACCAGCGGGCGAGGATCTTCGGGGTGAGCGTCGGGTTCGTCACTCCCGTGCCGGTGCGCTGGTCGGACATCGACATGTACCAGCACGTCAACCACGCGACCATGGTCACCATCCTCGAAGAGGCACGGGTCCCGTTCCTCAAGGACGCTTTTGGCGCTGACATCACGTCCACGGGCTTGTTGATCGCCGACGTCCGGGTCACCTACAAGGCACAGTTGCGACTGGCCGATTCGCCTCTGCAGGTGACCATCTGGGTGAGGCGGCTGCGGGCGGTGGACTTCACGCTCGGGTACGAAGTGCGGCCGATCACTGCGGATCTCGAGTCCAAGCCGGCGGTCATCGCCGAGTCGCAACTTGCCGCGTTCCATGTCGAAGAGCAGCGGCTGGTGCGACTCTCGCCGCACCATCGGGAATATTTAGCACGGTGGGTGCGGTAGCCGAGCGCGGGCTCTGGCTGGGTCCAGAAGGCGGGGTCGCCCACCGCGCAGATCTGGCTACGTTTGTCGGTAACGCGACGCGGCTCGATGACGCGGCCGTCATCCGGCTTCGCGCTCGATCCGCCGGGCTGCTGACGGCATGGGTGGCAACGGGTTTCGACGTGTTGGCTAGCCGGGTGGTGGTCGGTAAAGTGCGGCCTCATGATCTGTCGGTCGCTGCAGACGAATTGGCGCGCGGCCTGTCCGCGATGGACGCCTCGGGCTACGTCGATCCTGGCTTCTCGATGGACTCGGCGTGGCGGGGTGCGTTGCCCCCGGAATCGGGCTTCACCCACCTCGAAGATGTACCGGCCAGGGTGATGCTGGACTTGGCCCAGCGTGGCGCGCGACTGGCCAAGGAGCACAGCAAGTCCCATGGTCCACCCGTCTCGCTGCTCGATCAGGAAGTCATTCGGGTCAGCTCGGCCGACGTCAGTGTGGGGCTACCCATGCGCTGTGTGTTTGCTTTGACGGCAATGGGTTTCCTGCCGCAGTCATCCGATGAGATTGACGCCGGCGAAATGATCCGGGTCCGGATACTGCCGGCGTGGTTGCGTCTCGACGCCCGGTTCGGCTCTGTGTACCGGCGTCGCGGCCAGCCGGTGTTGCTACTGCGTTGAGCGGTTTTTGCGTCCTGAAACGAATCAGCACGAGCCTGCGCAACCGTCCTGGGGTCTTGGGCTTGCCGGCACGCGCGATGCGCGTCGCAGATCAACGCGACGTTGTCCGGGCGGGCGCTGTCGAGGTTGTCGCGGATGACCTGCTCGAAAACCATCGGCCCGATTGCGGTTTGGGTGGGGCGCGCTGACGGCATACCGGGAGCGGTAGGCGGCGGCGAATTGTTCGGTGTCGAAGAACTTGCCGCATCCGCGCCGCACGGATTGACGGGCATACCTAAATGCGTAGAGCCACTTTATTGCGATCTCATCGCCGCGATGGCGATTGTCGACGGTCTCGCGTTCGACGCGTGCAATCGGAGCGACTTCGACTGCATTCCAGGCCAAAAAGCTGAAGGCAATCTGCCGCTGTCTTGGTCAGGTCCCGTATACCCTCCACAGCGGCAGAACGGAGTCAAGGTAGTCCATAAATTTCTTGAGCCCCACTCGGTATTGTCCGTATCCATAGGGGTCTTCCGCATACTCTGGAAACGCAATGCCCAGCCCGAACAGGCCGGGAGCAATAATTCCATTGGCCGGGTTGTAATCCAGCTGACCCCACTGTCTGGTCTCAGGCAGTTTTCTCCGCTCAAAGCCGACGGTATAAACGACGCGGTCACACGCTGCGACTTTCTCCGGAAATTCTGAGCTGGAGACCCAGCACCTCTCCAGCCGTTCTGGACACACGCCATCGATATTTTCTCGAGCCCAGTCAGCGGCTCGGCCTTTGAGGCCAGTATCGTCGAACAAGATCCAATCATCGAGATACACAGCGTATTTGAGTGGACTGCGGTAGAAGTTGATCACCCGTTCGACGGGCTGGCGTAACAGATGCGGCAGTGCGATCATCGACGAGTGAGATGAACCGAACACGGCAACCGTCGCACCTTCCAGCGGCTGCTCGGCAAGCTTCTCGGGATCGAGAGCGACTTCCACAGGAATCTCATCCAAATGGGGATGTGAGAGCTTCTTGGGCACCGCCCCGACGGCTAGGATCACATTTTCCGAGGCGACTTCTTGGCGCCCCGTTTCAATTGTCCATTGCCTTCTCGCCAAGGACAGGGCGGTTGCCGTCGTTTCAAAGACTTTCACCCGTTCACGCAGATGCTCGGTGATCCACACCAAAGGCTCCGCGACCAGGCCGAGGGCACACGTCTCCTCAGGGTCGACTTCCCGCAGCAGAGTCGGGGGTGCCTCTGAGAACCGAAAAGCAGACGAGCCATTCAAGTAACTCAGGAATGTCCCAACGATGGTGTTGCTTGACACCGACCGCCACTTATGGCCGAGGTCGCCTCCGGCAAAGGCAGGATCAATCCAGGCGATCTCTTCGGGCCCGATTCCGTGATCTAGCAGCCTTCCCACCGCCGCGATTCCCGCAGGTCCGGCTCCGATCACTGTCCACGCGTAGGGTGCCATGCAGTGCGGCCTACACCAGCCAGGCCGCAGCGTCCGTTGGCAGCTTGCCGCCCACCAACGGCGCGCTGGCCAGGATGAGTTCTCCGGCCGGCAGCGCCATCGGGCGGTCGCCGGCGTTCAGCGCACACACCAGACCGCCACCGCGCCGCCGGAATATCAGCGCATCGCGCGGCGCGGTCAGCCACTCCAGCTCGCCGCCATCGAATTCGGCACGCTCCCTGCGTAATTCGAGAGCCT
>JBEKNM010000490.1:0-4163 GCA_049522835.1 Mycobacterium sp. | reverse complement strand
ACGGCAACCAACAGGCCCCAACCGACCACTCCTGCACGCACAGCGTCCGTGTGGGACAGAGACCAGCCCACCACGCCCATGGAAAGCACCTCTGCACAACCGATCCCCGATACCCGCGACACACCACGTGCCAGCAAGTATCAGAGACCGATAGACGCTAGTACATCACCATGTCGGGCTGCATCTGTTCGGCCCATGCCACGATGCCGCCCTGCAAATGAACCGCGTCGGAGAAACCGGCTTTCTTCAGCGCGGCCAGCGCCTGCGCCGAGCGCACCCCCGTCTTGCAATACAGCACTGGCATGCGGTCCTGTGGCAGCTTCGCCAGACCCTCACCCGAGCTGATCAGCGACTGCGGGATCAGCTCGGCACCGTCGATGTGCACAATGTCCCACTCCGCAGCTTCGCGAACGTCGATCAGGGCCAGCTTCTTGCCGGAGTCCAGCAACTCGCGCAACTCCCGCGGAGTGATGGTGGCGCCGGTGGCCGCCCGGGCGACATCATCGGACACCACCCCGCACAACTCCTCGTAATCGATTAGCTCGGTGATCTTCGGCGTGGCGGGGTCCTTGCGGATGTTGATCGTGCGGTAGCTCATCACCAGCGCGTCGTACACCATCAGGCGGCCAAGCAGACTCTCGCCGATTCCGGTGATCAGTTTGATCGCTTCGGTGCCCATCACCGATGCGATGGAGGCACAGATGATGCCCAGCACACCGCCTTCTGCGCAGGACGGCACCATGCCGGGGGGCGGCGGCTCCGGGTACAGGTCGCGGTAGTTCAGGCCTCGCCCGCTGGGAGCGTTCTCCCAGAACACCGAGACCTGGCCCTCGAAGCGGTAGATCGACCCCCAGATGTAGGGCTTTGCCGCCAGCACCGCGGCGTCGTTGACCAGATACCGAGTGGCGAAGTTGTCGGTGCCGTCCACGATCAGGTCGTATTGCTTGAACAGGTCGACGGCGTTGCCGGGATCCAGCCTGAACTCGTGCAATCGCACCTGGACAAGGGGGTTGATCGCGATGATCGAGTCGCGCGCCGACTGGGTCTTGGACCGTCCGACGTCTGCCACGCCATGGATGATCTGGCGTTGCAGGTTCGACTCGTCGACGATGTCGAAATCGACGATGCCGATCGTGCCGACGCCGGCGGCAGCCAGATACAGCAATGCCGGTGCGCCAAGCCCGCCGGCACCGATTACCAGCACCCGCGCGTTCTTGAGCCGCTTCTGCCCGTCCACTCCCAAGTCGGGAATGATCAGGTGGCGGCTGTAGCGGGCCACCTCATCGCGGCTCAGTTGGCCTGCGGGCTCAACTAAGGGCGGCAGTGATGTCGACACCGAATATCTCCTCGGTCAGCTTCGCGATCCAACTTCCGACGCCTCTTCCACAACCATCACACCAGGGTCAAGCGATCGGATATGGCCAGGGATTGAATCGGCAGGTCTTGCCATCCGCCTTGACGTAATCGGGGTCGAACTTGGCAGCGTCATCGTTCGACGTGGAAAACGTCTGCTGCATCATCACCGGCGCCAGACCCCCTTGCGTGTCGCAGGGCGCGTGGCGCAGATACCCGATGGCATGGCCGACCTCGTGGTTGGTCACGTACTGCCGGTAGGAACCGACGTCACCTTCGAATGGAAGAGCCCCACGCACCCAGCGTGCCTCGTTGATGAAGACCCGCGCTTGCCGGTCGGGCCCGTACGACGGGTTGTAGCAGGATGTCTCCAACCGAAATTCGTAGCCGCACCCTTCACGCACCGTCACCGGCGATACCAGCGATATCCGGAAGTCGGGCTTGCCGCTGTCGATCCGGATGAATGCGAATTGCGGGTTGTGCGTCCAGCCCTTCGGATTATCCAGCGTCTGGTCGACCATCTGAGCGAATGCGTTGTCGCCGCCGAACATCGTGGAATCGAGACCGTTTTCGATCTCGACGGTGTACCGGAACACCTTGGCGGTACCCTGGCCGACCTGCGGCGTCGTCCCGGGCACGACCTCCCAGGTCTTATCGCCCGCTTCGGTGAACGGGCCACCGTCGGGTAGCGTCCCGGCCGGCAGATTCGCGTCGAACGCCGCAAGCCCACGAGGGGGCGCGTCGATGATCGCGGTGCCCACCGCGCCGATCGCGGGCGGCGGACCCTGCATGAGCTGACTCGCCGTCGGCTTGGGCGCACCCGTCCCAGTCACGGTCTGGTACACCACCACCACGGTGAGCACCACGAGAACAGGCAGCGCATACGCGCGCCAACCATAGGTGGATATGAACCGCCCCAGCCAGGTTTGTTTGCGCCATTGACGCGGCCGGTCACGGTCCGCCCGCGCCCGTCCGGCGCCTCGTTCGATCGGGTCACGCATGGCGCGCAGTGGTTCTCGCCACTCGTCACGCACCACTGGGACTCGACCGGTGCTGCGCACAGGCCGATCAGACGTCATTTCCTCAGGATGGCACAGCTGACGCTGACGAGAGCCGCTGGCGCGCCCAACACACCGCCCGAAACCGGGTCTGCCAGCACTAACGGTGCCGAAGGCGATCGCGGAGACACCTCGGGTAGTAATGTCGTTCCGATGAGGCGCGCGGCTGGCGTCGGCGGTAGCCGACGGTTGGTCGCCACGAATCAGATGAGGACTCGATGAGCGATCTGGCCAAAGCGGCGCAACGAAGTGGCGTCAAACCGGCTGACCGCAATCGATCGGGCGACGGCATAGCGGCGTCGAATCGGCGGGGCAACCGGTTACCCCGCGACGAGCGTCGTGGCCAGTTGCTTGTCGTTGCCAGCGACGTCTTTGTCGACCATGGCTACCACGCAGCCGGGATGGACGAGATCGCGGATCGAGCGGGAGTGAGTAAACCCGTTCTGTATCAACATTTTGCGAGCAAGCTTGAGCTATATCTGGCAGTGCTTCATCGGCACGTCGACAACCTGGTCTCGGGCGTGCAGCAGGCACTGCGCACAACCACCGATAACCGGCAACGGCTCCATGAGGCGGTCCAGGCGTTCTTCGACTTCATCGAGCACGACAGCCAGGGTTACCGGCTGATCTTCGAGAACGACTATGTCACTGAGCCCGAGGTCGCCGCGCAGGTGCGGGTAGCCACCGAATCGTGCATCGACGCAGTGTTCGCCCTGATCAGCGCCGATTCCGGGCTTGACCCGCACCGCGCTCGGATGATCGCGGTGGGCCTGGTCGCGATGAGCGTCGACTCGGCCAGGTACTGGCTGGACTCCGACCGCCCAATTTCCAAAGCCGACGCCGTCGAGGGGACCGTTCAGTTCGCCTGGGGCGGGCTGTCACACGTGCCGCTCACCCGCTCTTAGCGGCCTTCCCGGCCTTGCCGGCTGCGTCCGCCCCAATACCGAAGCCGACCCGGCGGCCGTCGGCAGCACCGATCTCGACATAGGCGATCTTGGTGGTGTGAACCAGGAACCGACGGCCTTTGTCGTCGGTCAGGCTCAGCAGACCGGAACCCTCGCCGAGTGCGGCTGTGACGAGTTCCTCGACTTCACCGGGCGTCTGCGCACTGGAGAACACCAGCTCGCGCGGACTCTCCGCGATACCGATCTTGACCTCCACGGTGGCCCCTTCCGTTTGGCATTGAAGTCGCAAGACGTGTCAGCAGCAGGCTAGTAGACGTCCGTGGTGCGCCCCGACGCAGATGGGCCCCGCGGCCCTAACCAAGAGTTCGCGAGCGGTCCAATCAGCAGATAACGATTAGCTTCCAGCTAGGCCAACATGCCGCACGACACCAAATCCTCGATAGTCACGTCGGTAACATCGGCACCATCAGACACACACTTAACGATCACCGCGGCCTGGTCGACGGCCTATCCCAAGGCCTCGTCGAGGATTATCCCTACGACGATCGCGACGACTACCCCGACGATGACGAGACAGACGGAGCCGACTCCTACATCGAGGACGACGGCTACGGCGAGCTGGCCTGGCCGGCCGAGCGGCGGTGGCGCCCGGCCGCGGCCATAATCGGTGCTGTGGTGGCCGTCGGCGCCATCGCGACCGCAGTCATCATCAACAGCGGCGATAGCGCATCGACTAAGGCCACTCTGGGCGCGCCGGTGACCACGGTGACCACGGAGACCCCGGTGCCCTCCCCGCCGAAGCCAACGGCCCCGCCCAGCCCGTCGGCCAGCACTTCTCGGCCGCCCC
>JBEKNM010000489.1:0-4165 GCA_049522835.1 Mycobacterium sp. | reverse complement strand
CGATTCCGGCAGCAGGTCATCAGCGCGGGCGACGACCTTTCCTGATCCCCTTTCGGACATCACAGCCATCTGCCGGCGCAGCGATTCGAGCTGTTCAGCGCGATTTTCCTGCCGCTGATCGGAGGCGAAAGCCGCAGTCATGACCAGCCTCCCAGCAGCCCCTTGGAATCGTTGTTCGAATGTATGTTCGAGTAAACACCCGCCTTTGAAACCCGTCAAGCAACCCGTCAAGCGGCGCGTGAGACGCTGCCTTGTGCGGTCGCGCAGAACCCCGATACTGGTGTGGCTGATGGTGTGTTGTGGTGGCGCTGCGGTGGCGACGCCGGCCAAAAGCGCCCCCTCAGAAGACCTACCAACCTGTCAACCGGCAGAGCTATTCGCCACCGACAACACCGCCATCATCACCGACCCCGATATGGACACAGCCGGCCAACTTCAAGACGGGCTGCAGCTATTCGAGCTACAGGCCGACCTGACGATTGCGCAAAACGGCGCGGCCGTGACGGGGTCGACTCTGCTCGACGGAGTGTTCTGGTCAAAAGACCTGCAAAAGACCACCTATGAGCGCTCGCGTGAATTTCATCTGTGCGGTGCAGACGAACCCACGTTGCACACCGTCGCCGAGGCGCTGCGCCATCAGTTCAACCAAGAAGCGGTGCTGACCTTCGACTACCTGCCGCAGCATGCGCCGGAATCCAACGCCATCACCATCTCTGTGCCCGACATCGATATCGCACGCTTCCGCGACGCGTTTGCGGCCGATTCAGCCGCGCACAGCCGCTTGCTGGGGGGATCTGTCACAACAACTGACCGAACCTTGATCCTGATCGCCGACAACGGCGATCTCGATGTCGCCCGGCGACTCGTCGGCGAGGCCGGCCGGTCCTGGAATACAGCCACCGTTGCTTACGGCAAGCGCGAATTCGTGGAGTAGCTATTCCCACTCGATGGTGCCCGGCGGCTTGCTGGTGATGTCCAGCACGACGCGGTTGACCTCGGACACCTCGTTGGTGATGCGGGTCGAGATGCGCTCCAGCACCTCGTAGGGCACGCGAGTCCAGTCGGCGGTCATGGCGTCCTCGCTGGACACCGGCCGCAGCACGATCGGGTGCCCATAGGTGCGGTTGTCGCCCTGCACGCCGACCGAGCGAACGTCGCCCAGCAGCACAACCGGGCACTGCCAGATCTGGTTGTCCAGGCCCGCCACGGTCAGCTCCTCGCGGGCGATCGCATCGGCGCGCCGCAGCGTGTCCAGCCGCGTAGCGGTGACTTCGCCGACGATCCGGATGCCCAGTCCCGGCCCCGGAAACGGCTGGCGCGCAACGATTTCCTCCGGCAGACCCAACTCCCGCCCAACGGCGCGCACCTCGTCTTTGAACAGCAGCCGCAGCGGCTCGACGAGTTTGAACTTCAGGTCGCCGGGCAGGCCGCCGACGTTGTGGTGGCTCTTGATGTTCGCGGTGCCGCTGCCCCCGCCGGACTCCACCACGTCTGGATACAGCGTGCCCTGCACCAGGAACTCAACCTCAGAACCTTCAGAGCCCGAGTCGCCCAGGATATCCCGCACCGCACCCTCGAATGCCCGGATGAACTGCCGCCCGATGATCTTGCGTTTGCCCTCGGGGTTGGTCACGCCCGACAGCGCCTCGAGGAAGGTCTGCGCCGCGTCGACGGTGACCAGGTTGGCGCCGGTGGCGGCCACGAAATCGCGCTGCACCTGGGCGCGCTCACCGGCGCGCAACAGCCCGTGGTCGACGAAGACGCAGGTCAGCCGGTCGCCGATGGCTCGCTGCACCAGCGCCGCGGCCACCGCGGAATCCACACCGCCGGACAGTCCGCAAATCGCCTGACCGTCGCCGATCTGGGCACGCACCTGCTCGACCAACGCACCGGCGATGTTGGCAGCCGTCCACTCCGCACCGAGCCCGGCGAAGTCGTGCAGAAACCGGCTGAGCACCTGTTGCCCGTGCGGGGTGTGCATCACCTCCGGGTGGTACTGCACACCGGCCAGGCGACGGTCCCGGTTTTCGAAGGCGGCCACCTGAGCGCCCGGGCTGCTGGCCACCACATCGAATCCGTCCGGCGCAGCCGTGACCGCGTCGCCATGACTCATCCAGACCGGCTGCACACTTGGCAGCCCCGAATGCAATTCACCACCAAGGACTTTCAGTTCAGTGCGGCCGTACTCGCTGGTGCCGGTGTGAGCCACCGTGCCGCCGAGAGCCTGCGCCATGGCCTGAAACCCATAGCAGATGCCGAACACCGGCAGGCCGAGGTCGAACAGCGCCGGATCAAGTTGCGGAGCACCGTCGGCGTAGACACTGGCCGGTCCGCCGGAAAGCACGACCGCCAGCGGATCACGGGCCTTGATCTCTTCGATGGAAGCGGTGTGCGGGATTACCTCCGAAAAAACCCTCGCTTCCCGGACCCGACGAGCGATCAGCTGCGCGTACTGCGCGCCGAAGTCGACCACCAACACCGGCCGGTCAGCCGGTCCGGCTTTGTCGAGGTCAGAACGTTCGGCCACGGCAGCGAGTCTAGTGGAGCGAAAACACGGTACGCACGGCGTCGACGTCACGCTGGTCGCCGTCGAATTTGATGCGTCGCAGGGCCGTTTTGCGCTTGGCGTCGGTAGATCCGAGTCGGGCGGTGACGAGATCTGCCGCGCTGGCCGTGACCGTGACCGAAGGTTCGCCATGCGCGCCGGCGAGACGGCATTGGGTGATCGCGAACTCGAAACGACGGCCATCGATCTCGACACGGCATGTCATATCAACACCAGCGGCGCTAGCCGAATTGAAGGCCAGCAGAATTCCGGCCAGGAACCCGTTCAATGGCGATACCGGGCCCACGTCGATCGGGTCCAGCCGATCCAGGCCAAACCACGCGATGCTCTGCAAGATGGGCAGGACCCGCTGCCAGCCCGCGTCGCTGAGCGTGTAGACGGTCCGACCGATCGGGGCCGGCAGATCGGCGCGATCGACCAGCCCATCGTCTTGTAGCTCTTTGAGCCGCTCGGCCAACAGATTGGTTGCGATGCCGGGCAGCTGGGCGCGCAGATCGCCGTAGCGGCGGGGCCCTCCGACCAGCTCGCGCAGGATCAGCAATGTCCATCGCTCACCCAGGACGTCGAGCCCGCGGGCGATCGGGCAGTTCTGGTTGTAGTTCCTGGTTCGCACGATGCCAGTCTAACAAACGCAGACATCTTTTTCCACTTACTACTTGAAAATATTGTCTATTAGTTTTAAAGTCCTGTCCATGCGCTCTGGCCCACTGTTCCGCAATCACCCGATTCCCGCGCTCGCCGTCATCTGCCTCAGTGTCTTCGTCATCAGCGTCGACGCCACCATCGTCAACGTCGCGCTGCCCACACTGTCGCGCGGACTGGGCGCCGACACCGCACAGCTGCAATGGATCGTCGATGCCTACACCCTGGTCATGTCCGGCCTGCTGCTCTCAGCCGGCAGCCTCGGCGACCGCTATGGCAGGCGGGGCTGCCTCAGCCTGGGGCTGGCTCTGTTCGCAATCACCTCCGGCGTTGCCGCGCAGGTGAATTCGGTGGATGCGCTTATCGCGGCGCGTGCTGCCGAGGGCGTGGGAGCCGCGGTGATCTTTCCGACCACCCTGGGACTGATCACCAACATCTTCATCGACCCGGTACTTCGCGCCAAGGCGATCGGCCTCTGGGCGGCGATGGTCGGTGTCGGGGTGGCGGTGGGACCGATCAGCGGTGGCTGGCTGCTCGAACACTTCTGGTGGGGAGCCATCTTCCTGGTCAACATTCCGATCGCACTGGTGGCCGTCATCGGTGGGATCCTGTTCGTTCCGACCTCGCGCGACCCCGCGGCGCCGCGGGTCGACGGCCCCGGCTTGGTGCTGTCCGCGGCCGGGGTCACCGCGTTGGTCTACACCGTCATCGAGGCACCCACCTGGGGATGGACCAGCACCCGGACCGCGACCGGTTTCACCGTTGCCGCAGCTATTCTCGCCGGGTTCGCTGTGTGGGAGCGACGCAGCACCCATCCGATGCTTGACATCTCAGTGTTCTTGCACCGTCGATTCTCCGGTGGCAGCCTGGCAGTGACCGCCGGCTTTCTGACGTTGTTCGGATTCATCTTCGTTATCACCCAGTACTTCCAATTCATCAAGGACTACACGGCATTTC
>JBEKNM010000488.1:0-4175 GCA_049522835.1 Mycobacterium sp. | reverse complement strand
AACGCCCGCTTACGCTGCGCCCGCCACGCCGACTGCGCCGTGCGATCCAAACGCCCCAACCGAACCCGCCCGGCCAACTCGCTGCGATACACCGACCCAAGAAACCCCCCGATCGCGGTCAACGCCGCCGCCTGGTCGGCACTGGGATGTATCCGGGTCCGGATCCGCACCCCCGCCGGCCCCGCAGTCACCACCGGATCCCCAATCCGACGCAGCGGTCTACTCATGGCGCACATCCTCGCGCATCCCACCGACGTTTCGGCCCCGATATTGCGCTAGGCGTACCCGAAGGCCTTGATCACCCGGTTGAGCGCCGAACCCCGCCCATACCGGCGCGCACACAAGCCAGACAACTACTCACTAACACACACTTCCGCTCACTATCACTCAGTATGTCGCCAGGAGTGCCAACCCTCTCAACTAGTATCGGGCCGCCTCTGCTCTCCTCGGGGGCCTGATGCTATCGGCATGTCAAGTTAGCAGTCGCCTACTTCGTCGATGACTTTCTTCAATGGAGCAGCGGGCGAAACA
Organism: Mycobacterium sp.; assembly: GCA_049522835.1. Taxonomy (GTDB): domain Bacteria; phylum Actinomycetota; class Actinomycetes; order Mycobacteriales; family Mycobacteriaceae; genus Mycobacterium. Next base: position 3,644 of record JBEKNM010000488.1, on the reverse strand, counting down.
TTGGCGACGTAGCCAGGATTGTCGGAAGCCCACGCGATCTTGGAACAGTAACCGGGGCCGTTCGGCCCGAGGGCGCGCCACGTATCGAGTGCGGGTCTGCAGTTGGAAAGGTCAGCCTCATTAATGCCAACGGCACTGTCCTGCACTCCCGGTGCGCGATGCCAGATGATTAGGCTTCTCGTAGCTGGCAGATTGCAGACCGACTTGGGTAGGGGGACGGTACCGACTTCGCTATGGGCCGTCGACGCGAACGGCAGCGCACACGCTGCAGCCACCAAAGTCGATGCAGTTATGAAGGGGATGGCCACCGTGCTTGCCTCCTTTTTGAAAGGTAATGGTAGACATGTTGAGAGCTACCTGCTGAAAGGTTAATCCACTATCCGCGAGACGTTTAGCCCGGATCTTTCTCGGGTCGGGCGTGGTGGCCTGACGGTTTTCGGATTGGCTTGTTGGACTCGTTTTCCGGGGTTGGGGTGTGCGGGGTCGCCCGGTCAGGGGGTTCTGCCGTTACACGTCACGGGGCCGGGTCCACAATCAGGTCGCCGACCTGCTGGATCGTGCCGTGGCGGACATAAACGACGAATAAACGACGACTGACCTTACTGAGCACGCCTAAATACCCACTCTGACCAGTGCCCCCGGCACGACTCGAACGTGCGACCTAGGGATTAGAAGGCCCTTGCTCTATCCACCTGAGCTACGGAGGCAATGTGCAGGTCAGTCTAGCCAAAGCCAGCTGTTCGATGAGATTTGCTGACGCGACGCGCGCGAGAAGCCTTCCCCTGCCGTAAAAATCGGTTATGGTGGGGATCCTCGACACACGCACAACACCGGCTGGTAATCAGCCGTTAACCGCAACGGGGCGTGTGCCTATCGTCGAGGGGTGGGCGTTGCTATGAGCATGGCCATGAACCTGACTGCGCGCTGCTCACGGGCGGGTGCCGAAGCCCTGCGCTTGGCGGCCGAAGCCACAGATACCTGCCGTTCCGGCGCCCTACTGCTGCGCGGCTCACCGTTTGCTGTGGGCTGGTTCGCCGGCTGGCTGTCCACGGAATTTCCTCCACATGTCCTGACCGGGCACGCGTTGTCCCGGGTGTCGCCCCCGCCGATCGGCCGTGTGGCTACGGCATGGGCCGCACAGCGAGCAGACCAAATCCTCACGGCTGCGCTCGAGGAGTCCTTTGGGCCGGACTTCAGCGACCTGGTACGCCACCCGACCTGCGATCAGTCCGAGTGCGCGCCCCGCAACGGGCTGTTGCACATGCCGGGGCCGCACCGCCGCTACGCGGCGCAGACCTCCGACATCTCCTACGGTCCGGGTGGTAGCGAACACCTGCTCGACATCTGGCGACGTCCTGACCTGGCGCCCGGCCGGCGTGCGCCGGTGCTGATCCAGGTCCCGGGAGGGGCGTGGGTGGTGAACGGCAAACGCCCTCAGGCGTACACGCTGATGAGCAGGATGGTGGAACTCGGCTGGATCTGTGTCTCGATCAACTACAGCAAGAGCCCGCGCAGCACGTTCCCGGCGCACATCATCGACGTGAAAAGGGCGATCGCATGGGTGCGCGAGAACATCGCCGACTATGGCGGCGACTCTGATTTCATCGCGATTACCGGCGGGTCGGCCGGTGGGCACCTGGCTTCCTTGGCTGCGCTCACCGCCAACGATCCGACGTTTCAGCCTGGGTTCGAAGGCGCCGACACCACCGTTCAGGCGGCGGTCCCGTACTACGGCGTCTACGACTTCACCAACGCTGAGAACATGCACGAAATAGTGCTGCCGTTCCTCGAGCGGTTCGTGATGAAGGCCCGCTACGCCGACGCCCCAGAGCGATTCAAGGCGGCTTCGCCGATTTCGTACGTGCACCGCGAGGCTCCGCCGTTCTTCGTGTTGCACGGCGAGAAGGATGAACTGACTCCCAGCCGCCAGGCCCGGGCATTCTGCGCGGCGCTACGGAAGGCCGGAGCCGCCACGGTGTCCTATGCCGAGCTCGCCAATGCGCACCACGCTTTCGACATCACCCCTACGGTCCGATCCCGGCTGGCCGCTGGTGCCGTCGGGGACTTCCTGGGTGTCATCTACGGGCGGCGGGCCGGTTCGCCGGCGAATTCGTTCCCGCTGTCGGCGACGTCAGCCAGCTGAACCGGGACAGTCGGGCAGTGCCCGAATCGTGCCTTTCACCGGCGCCTCAACCCGACTAGCGTTGTGTTGGCAATCGGGGCGGTGCGTGTGAACCAGGAGGCTTGATCTGCGGTGACAGCGTTGGCGCATCGAGGTACCCGCAACGGCGCGGTGGTTCGTGATCATGGCTGATTCCGTCGAGGCGGTTGGATATTCCGACGAACTCGGACCGGTCGACTATCTAATGCATCGGGGCGAAGCAAATCCGCGAACCCGTTCGGGGATCATGGCGCTGGAACTTCTGGACACCGCCGGACTGGCACCGGTTCCGGACCCGGTTCGAAAACGCCTCTCGCAAGGTAGCGCGGCTGCGGCAGAAGGTTGTCGTGCCGACCCTGCCGACGGCGGCGCCGCGCTGGGTGGTGGATCCCGACTTCAACCTCGACTTCCATGTGCGCCGGGTGCGCGTGTCCGAACCGGGCACGCTGCGCGATGTATTCGACCTCGCCGAGGTGATGCTGCAGTCGCCGTTGGACATATCGCGGCCGCTGTGGACGGCCACGCTGGTCGAGGGTCTGGCCGACGGCAAGGCGGTGACGCTAATGCATGTGAGCCATGCGGTCACCGACGGCGTCGGCAGTGTCGAGATGTTCGCACAAATCTATGACCTCGAGCGCGATCCGCCGGCCAGGCCGACGCCCCCGCTGCCCATTCCGCAGGATCTGACGCCCAATGATTTGATGCGCCAGGGCATCAACCATCTTCCCTTGGCCATAGTCGGCGGCGTCTTGAGCGCGGTGTCCGGGGCCGTATCAGCGGCCGGGCGAGCGGTTTTGGACCCCGCGTCCACCGTTTCGGGAATCCTGGGTTACGCCCTCTCGGGTATGCGGGTGCTCAACCGGGCCGCCGAGCCGTCGCCGCTGTTGCGCCGGCGCAGCCTGGCCACCCGCACCGAAGCAATCGACATCCCGCTCTCTGACCTGCACAAGGCCGCAAAGGCCGGCGGAGGATCGATCAACGACGCCTACCTCGCCGGGCTGTGTGGTGCCCTGCGGCGTTATCACGAGGCCCTCGGCGTGCCAATCACCACGCTGCCGATGGCGGTGCCGGTAAACCTACGGGCCGAGGCTGATACGGCCGGCGGCAACAGGTTTACCGGCGTAAACCTGGCGGCACCGGTAGGCACCGCCGATCCGGTCTCGCGCATGAAGAAGATCCGTGCGCAGATGACACAGCGCCGTGACGAGCCCGCGATGAACATCATCGGTTCCATTGCGCCAGTGTTGAGTGTCTTGCCGACAGCCGTGCTGGAGGGAATCACCGGCTCGGTGGTCGGCTCTGACGTGCAAGCCAGCAATGTCCCGGTCTACCCGGGAGACACTTACATCGCCGGTGCAAAAGTCTTGCGGCAGTACGGTATCGGCCCGCTGCCCGGCGTGGCAATGATGGTGGTGCTGATCTCCCGGGGTGGGTGGTGCACCATCACGGTGCGCTACGACAGGGCGTCGGTGCAAAACGAGGC
>JBEKNM010000487.1:0-4176 GCA_049522835.1 Mycobacterium sp. | reverse complement strand
ATCAGGATGGCAAGCGCGAACAGCACAATGCCGATGGCGAACATCATCTGGCGCTAGGACCTTTCTAAAACCATTCTGGAGACTTTCTCTTCAGACTCCCGCAGGGCTCGCTGTTGCGATTGCGCGCTGCGCTCGTTCACGTGCCCAGCGCTGCGCTTCTAGTACGTCATCCACGTTAGCGGGTGAAACGGCCCATTGGTCGGCGGCGTGCAACACGTCGGCGATGGTTCCGACAATTGCGGGGAAGCCGATGCGGCCGGCGAGGAACGCTTCTGCTGCTTCCTCGTTGGCGGCGTTGTAGACGGCGGTCATGCAACCGCCGGTCTGACCGGCGTGCCGGGCCAGCTCGACCGCGGGGAAAACATTGTTGTCCAGCGGCTCGAATTCCCAGGTAGACGCGGTACTGAAGTCGCAATGGGCGGAAGCCCCAGGTACCCGCCGCGGCCAGCCCAACGCCAAAGAAATGGGCAGCTTCATGTCCGGGGGGCTGGCCTGCGCGATGGTCGAGCCGTCGATGAAGGTGACCATCGAGTGAACAACTGACTGCGGGTGCACGACCACCTCGATGCGGTCGTAGGCGATGCCGAATAGCAGGTGGGTTTCGATGAGCTCAAGCCCCTTGTTGACCAGCGACGCCGAGTTCAGCGTGTTCATCGGGCCCATCGACCAGGTCGGGTGGGCGCCGGCCTGCGCCGGGGTGACGTCCTCGAGGTCAGCAGCGGCCCAGCCGCGAAACGGACCGCCGGAAGCGGTCAGGACCAGTTTGGCGACCTCGTCCGGCTCACCCCCGCGCAAACACTGGGCCAGTGCGGAGTGCTCGGAGTCGACCGGCACGATCTGACCCGGCTGCGCCGCCCGAAGCACCAGCGGACCCCCCGCGACCAGCGATTCCTTGTTGGCCAGCGCCAGCCGGGCGCCTGACTGCAGCGCAGCCAGTGTCGGTCGCAGCCCCAACGCCCCGACCAGTGCATTGAGCACCACGTCGGCTTCGGTCTCCTCGACCAGCCTGGTGACCGCATCGGGTCCGCGGTAGGGGATACCTCCGGCCGTCTCGGCGGCCTGATCATCGGCGACGGCGATATTGGTCACCCCAGTCTCGGCACGCTGTCGCAGCAGCGTGTCCAGGTTGGCTCCCCCGGCTGCCAGCCCGACCACCTTGAAGCGGTCCGGGTTGGCGGCGATAACCTCCAGCGCCTGGGTACCGATCGAGCCGGTACTACCCAGCACCAGCACGCGCAGGCAGCCGTCGGCGTGCCCCTGGTTCGGCGAGTTGGTCACTTACTCATTGTGCAGCTTCGGCACGCCTATCGCGGCGCGCCCGCATCAACTTTTCGGATGCCAACTTTTCGGATGCCACAGAAAGCGAACGATTCTCGGACCCATCCATGACCGGGGTCACTCCGAATAACTCGTGTTTATCCGGGAGGGGCGGCAGCAAAGACCCTCTATAACAAAGGAATCGAAATTCAATGAATGTCAAGGTTAAGTCAGTCGCAGTGGCAAGCCTCGCGGCGATCGCAGTGGTGGGTTTCTCGGGGTGTTCGAGCAACAAACCCGCGGCCCAAGGCACCACCAGCGCGATACCTGCGACCAGCATGGCTGCACCCGCAATGACGGCCACGACGTCCGCAACGGCGGACCCCGCCGCGGACCTGGTTGGATCCGGCTGCTCGGCCTACGCCGCGCAGCATCCCAGCGGTCCCGGATCAGTGGCCGGGATGGCCCAGGACCCGGTCGCGACGGCGGCGTCGAACAACCCGATGCTGACCACCCTGACCTCGGCGTTATCAGGCAAGCTGAACCCGGACGTGAACCTCGTCGACACTCTCGACAACGGCCAGTACACCGTATTCGCGCCCACGAATGCCGCATTCGACAAGCTTCCGGCAGCCACCATCGACAAGCTAAAGACGGACGCCCCGCTACTCAAAAGCATCCTGACCTACCACGTGGTGCAGGGCCAGTTGAGTCCAGCAAAAGTCGACGGCACCCATGCAACCCTGCAGGGCGCTAACTCGACGGTGACCGGCCAAGGAAACGACCTCAAGGTCAACGACGCGGGCTTGGTGTGCGGAGGGGTGCACACCGCGAACGCGACGGTGTACATGATCGACACGGTGCTGATGCCTCCGGCCCAGTAACGTTCGCCGCAACGCACGGCAAGGCGGCCCGCGCAGGGCTGCGTTGCCGTGTCGCCCCACGTTGGTTGGTGTAGCGAAAATTGTTGTTTCCCTTACCAGTCCGTGACCGCGACGGCGACGAATATGAGCTATGTTGACCCTTGCTTTAATCGGCTTCCTCGGCGGCCTGATCACCGGAATATCACCATGCATCCTGCCTGTGCTGCCGGTGATATTTTTCTCGGGCACTCAGAGCGCCGACGCGGCGACGTCACCGGAAACCGAAGGCGCCGTGGCGGTCAAGCCAAAACGTGGGCTGTCCGACACCTTGCGGCCCTACCGGGTAATCGGCGGCCTGGTGCTCAGCTTCAGCGTGGTCACCCTGCTGGGCTCGGCACTGCTGTCGGTGCTGCATCTGCCGCAAGACGCCATCCGGTGGGTCGCCCTGGTCGCCTTGGTGGCGATAGGAATCGGTCTGATCTTTCCTGGGTTTGAACAGCTGCTGGAGCGGCCGTTCTCCCGCATCCCGCAGAAGCAAATCACGACCCGCGGCAACGGTTTCGGTCTCGGCCTGGCACTGGGTGTGCTCTATGTCCCCTGCGCGGGACCCGTTCTCGCCGCGATCGTCGTGGCCGGGGCCACTGGAACCATCAGCGCGGGAATCGTCGTACTCACCGGCGCGTTCGCGCTCGGCGCCGCTCTGCCACTGCTGTTCTTCGCACTGGCCGGTCAACGAGTCACCGAGCGGGTGAGCGCTTTTCGGCGCCGACAACGTGAGATCCGAATCGCCGCGGGAATCGTGACCATCCTGCTCGCGGTAGCGCTGGTATTCGATCTGCCGGCGATGCTACAGCGGGCTATTCCTGACTACACCGCTGCACTGCAGCAGAAAGTCGGCGGCTCTGACCAGATACGGGAAAAGCTGAACCTGGGCGGCATCGTCAACGACCAGAATGCGCAGCTGTCGAACTGCAGCAACGGGGCGCCACAACTCGAAAACTGCGGCTCTGCACCAGATCTCAAAGGCATCGCGGCCTGGCTTAACACGTCCGGCGACAAACCCGTCACCCTGGATCCGTTACGCGGCAAAGTCGTGCTGGTTGATTTCTGGGCTTATTCCTGCATCAACTGCCAACGCGCCATCCCACATGTCGTCGGCTGGTACCACGCTTACCAGGACAGCGGTTTCGAGGTCATCGGTGTGCACACCCCCGAATACGCCTTCGAAAAAGTGACAGGGAATGTCGCCCAAGGCGCGGCGGATCTGGGCATCACGTATCCGATCGCACTTGACAACGGTTACTCCACGTGGACGAACTATCGCAACCGGTACTGGCCCGCCGAATATCTGATCGACGCCAGCGGCACGGTTCGCCACATCAAGCTCGGAGAAGGCGATTACGACGTCACCGAGAACTTGATCAGGCAATTGCTCACCGACGCCAAGCCCGGCGTCATGCTTCCCAAACCTGTGGACGCGACCGACACCACCCCGGAAGCCGGCCTCACACCTGAGACGTACTTCGCGGTTGGCAAAGTGGTCAACTACGGCGGTAGCGGCACATATGACGAAGGGTCGGCGACGTTTGATTATCCGCCGGCTTTGAAAGCCGATAGCTTTGCCTTGCGCGGGCCGTGGTCACTGGACTATCAGGGCGCGACGGCCGACGCCGACAACTCGGCCATCAAACTCAATTACCACGCCAAAAACGTCTACGTCGTTGCCGGCGGAACCGGGACCCTCACGGTTATCCGCAACGGAAAGTCAGTCACGCTGCCGATCGCCGGACCACCGACCTCCCACCAGATCGTCACCGCTGATCAGGTGACATCCGGAACGCTTGAGCTGCAGCCCAGTCGGGGATTGCAGTTGTTTTCCTTCACCTACGGCTAAGTAAGTCAAGAATCCCTTTCGCGCCCAATCCGGCAAACGATCTGCTCCGAAGAAATGGTGTCGGGATTTCCGCGAGACGGTATGGAACGCCTCGGCATTTAATATCCGCATTTAACGAAGGAGCAAAAAACAATGAAAATGCGAAACAGAATTGCAACGACC
>JBEKNM010000486.1:0-4179 GCA_049522835.1 Mycobacterium sp. | reverse complement strand
CACCGCGCCGATGCGGGCGTTGTACGCAATAACTAACAGCACGACGACGGCTAGCGTGATCCACACCGTGGGCCACACGGGCTGTTTCCGCGGAACCGGTTCGCTTGCCCCCTGCCCGGGCGATGTCTCCTGTTCGGTTGTCATCTCTTACTCCTCACCAAAACGGTCGACAAGATGCGAGTTGATGCCGTCGGCATCGAGGGTTCGGGACACCAGATAGCCGGCGCCCATCCAGGCCCGGCGGGTCCATTTGCCGAACGAGACGCGGGTTCCGGGTGCGCCGGAAGCCGCGGGCAGCATCTTCACGCGTTCGAGCGCCTCTTTCACCCCGCGCGGGCTCAACGGATGCGCATCGGTGAAAGCACGGACCAGCGTCGCGGCGACATCCCGGTTCACCACCGGCACGCAGTACTGCGGACGGCGGCCGTCGTACTTCTTGGCGTAGCGGTCGAGGAAGTCCTGTCCGATGGCGTTGCCCTCGTCGTACTGATCGACCCCGATCCAGCCCATGAATGCGTTCCACATGATCGGGTTGACCCACGCGTTCTGAAAAGCTGTGGTGGTGAAACGCGGCGGATCCCAATCAACAGCCTGCAGCGCAGGATTGATGAACACGATCCCGAAGCCGAACCCGAGGTGCACGATCGCCTCGGCCTTGGCCTCGTGCAGGGTGCGCACCGCGTCGTTGATGTCTTGCGCGGTCTGAGCGATCGCCGCCTCTGCCACGATTCGAATACCCTTGCGGCGGCACGCGTCTCGGAGGTTCTTGATATAGGTCTCGCCGATGAGATTCTGCTCGACCAGGACCCCTATCTCGGTGAACCCGCGTTTGGCGACTTGGTCGGCAATGAAGATCGGCTCATCGGTCAGCGACCCCTGGGGGAATGAGAACGTCCACTCCCCGAGCCAGTCGTCAGTGCCGGTGACGCTGATCCCGGGCACCCGGAAGCGCTCCTCGATCGCCTCCCGGCACGGTACTGCGTTGTCGGTGATGTGCGGACCGAAGACCACCAGGCAACCCTCGTCGACGAGTTCGCCGTAGGCGTCGATGACCGCCTTGACCGTGCCCTTGGGCAGGCCCTCCACCTCGCGGTAGATCATCTGCACGGGGCGGTCCATGAGGCCCTGCTCGAAGGCATCCTCGAACACGATGTCAAAGCAGCGGGTGAAGTCGTCCAACATTTCCTGCGGAAACCCGGGCGGCAGTTTGAAGTCCATCAAGTACCCGACCTTGATTGGCTCAGCGGTGCTTTCGTAGGACACGCGACCTCCCTTGGAATGCCGAGCACGATCGTTCATCCGCCGAACAATCGGAGACCAAATATTTGTTCAGACAGTAACGGGGCGTCTCAGCAGCGTCAATCACCGGATCACGTCTCCGAACCGCCGAGGTACACGTTGATCATCTCGACCAAGCCCCGAGCGACGTTCGGATCGTCGGTGAGCGGGCCGGCGATGGCGGCGCGCGCGGCCTCGCTTGGGCTCAGACCCTCGGCGATCAGCCGTCCGGCCGCGATAAGGACGCGAGTGGAGGACACCTCGCGCAGTCCACCGGTCTCCAAACGACGGATAGCTGTAGCGAACCGAACCAACTGTGCCGCGATCTGGCGTTCAACACCCGCCTCGTAGCAGACGATGCCCTCCTCCACGTCCGGAGACGGGAACCCGAACTCGATGGCAACCATCCGCTGCCGCGTGGAGTCCTTGAGATCCTTGAGCACGCTCTGGTAGCCGGGGTTGTACGACGCCACCAGGCCAAAGCCAGGGGCAGCGTCCAGCGTGACGCCAAGGCGGTCGATCGGGAGCTGTCGGCGATGGTCGGCCAGCGGGTGCAACACGACGGTGGTGTCCTGGCGGGCCTCCACCACCTCGTCGAGATAGCAGATGGCACCCTCGCGGACCGCACGCGTCAAGGGGCCGTCCACCCACTCGGTATCGCCGCCGCGCAACAGGAAGCGGCCGACGAGATCGGCCGTCGTGAGATCGTCGTGACAGGAGACCGTGATGAGTGGGCGGTCGAGGTCGTGCGCCATCGCTTCGACGAACCGGGTCTTCCCACATCCGGTCGGCCCCTTGAGGAGGATCGAAAGCCCTTGGCGATAAGCGGCTTTGAAGACGGTCTCCTCGTTCGCCAAAGGCACGTAGTATGGGCGCGGCGCCTGCGCACTGACCGCGGTGCCCGCCAAATCTGCGGTAGCGCCCATGCGGCCGGCCATTATCGGCGACCCGATCGCGCCGGAATGCTCCGTGTTTTGCCGGTAGCGTTGCCAGACATTGCTTTCCCTCCTCGGCCGCATCGCACGCAGCCGTCCCCGCACCCCGCGACGGGGACGTAAGCAGCGTAACGCGGAACAGATGTTTGGTCCACGATCAGCCAGCCCCTTTCCCTAACGTTTCCGTCGGCGCGTCTCCGCGCGGTTGAGCGCCACGCGGAACAACGGCCCGATGACCCGGCTCAGTTGCTCGGGCCTTCCGACCGTCGCGTGCGCCGCGGTCCCGAACACCCGACGCAGTTCGTCAACGTCGGTCGCTGCACCGACGGTCAAACACAAGCAGCCGATCCCTTGCCGCCCAGCCTCACCCAGCGCACGGCGCGCGTCCGCGGCGCCGTATGTCCGCTCGTACCCGTGGTCGTAGGCCAGACCATCCGACAGCACGACGAGTAACCGGCGCGGTGTACCACCCCGCTCCCGCAGTATCGCCGTTCCATGCCGAATCGCCGCTCCCAGCCTGGAGTAAGCACCGGGCTTGAGGCCATAGAGGCGCCGCATCGCCGCAGTGTCGAACCGGTTGTCGAACCGCTTGATAGGCGTCAGATTTACCGCCGAGCGGCCTTGTGAGTAGTAGGCGAACAACGCGACCCTGTCACCGAGTTCGTGCAACGCCGCAGTAAGCGCCGCGGCCGATTCCAGTTGTTGCTCGTGCACGGTGCGGCCGGCCGTTCCAGCCTCACCAGCAGATCCTGACACGTCGAGCAGAATGAGCACGGACAGGTCGCGCCGACGACGCAGGTTGTCCAAGTAGACGGCATCGTTTGCGGCTGAACCGGCCGCCATCTCGACCCGCATTTCCACTGCCGCGTCGACGTCGATGTCGTCCCCCTGGAGCTGCCGGTGATGTCGGCTCATACCGATACCAAGGCGCGTCAACGACCGCCGCAGCGCGTGACCATCCGGCGTGGCCCAGCCCTCCCCGTTGAGCCTGGCCTCGGTTTCGCGCACAGTGCACCAGTCGGGACGGTAGCGCTTGCGATTGACGTCCCACTCCGGGTATTTGACGCCGCCCGACCCAATGTCGTCGCCCCCGTCGCCGTCGCTCGCCGGCGTGAGCGAAGCGACCACGGCCCTCGCGCCGCGAGTCGCCGAGCGCCTCGAGTGGGTCGGTGCGTCCGCCCCGGGGGGCCCGCTGCCGCCGACTTGTCGCACCTTGCTCATCAACCGGGCGAACAGCTTTCCGATCGCGCCGCCCCCGCCCACTGAACTGGAGAATGGGTCGGCGATAACAGTGTCCTGGGCGGACTCGTCGTCCAGATCCTCGTGCAGATCCGGAAGTTCGTCGTAGGACTGCTTGTGGGGCACGTGACGAGCTGCCGCTGCGGCGGCCTTCGCGGTCACACGGTGTGCGGCCAGCAGCCTGCTCGCCCGGATCACACCGAAGGTCGTCGGCGGATCGTCGATCAGAGCTCGGCTCTCAGCGACGGCCAGTGATCCAGCAGGCGAACCGTTTCCGCCCTCGTCGATGTCCAGTCGTGACAGCAGTGAGGTGGGCAGCAGGCGCCCGTTTGCGCTCAGCGCCCTACGTCCTTCGACGGCAAGGTATCGGTCGGCAACAGTCTGGCGTCGTGCAAGTCGACGAACGATGTCGGGCTCAAGGCCGCCGACCGCAAGCAGCGACGTTTGCACTGCCAGCGATTCGAGGCGATCCTGCGGGTTGGCCGCGGCGTCGATGTACACCGTCGTGCCGTCCGTCCAGGCCGGCTGACCCGGCTCGATGGCGGCGACGACCAGTGGCCGACCCCCCATAGCCGAGGCCAACATTCCGAGGCTTTCTACCGCGCTGCCTTCTGCCACCCAGCTCCCCTCGTCGCCCACAATGACTTGTTGACCAAATATCTGTTCCACCGTAAAGTCCGGAACACCCTCAGTCAATCGCCTTCACACAGAAGGAAGAACGTGGATT
>JBEKNM010000485.1:0-4182 GCA_049522835.1 Mycobacterium sp. | reverse complement strand
CCGACTGATCGCATCCGGTGCGATACCCGTGCGGTCGGGGTCGTCAGTACGCAAAACGGAGTCCGGCTCGAGTTCGAAGACGGCAGCTCGGCCGAAGGAGATCTGTTGATCGGTGCGGATGGCCTGCACTCGATGGTTCGAGACATCCTCGGCGCGCAACCCGCGGAGCCTACCGGCTGGTGCAGCTGGCAGGGACTGGCCACCCTTCCAAACGTCGCTGACAAGCACGTCGCACAAATGATTGTCGGCGAGCACGGAAGCCTTGGCCTGTGGCCGGCTGGAGGTTCGGATGTGCAGTGGTGGTTCGACTTGCCATGGTCGCCCGACTTCGTCAGACCGGGACGTCCGATCGACATGATCCGGTCCAATTTCAAAGGATGGTCCGACCCGGTCGATCAAGTACTCGCGACATTGACCGACGAGGATCTGGCCCGTTCGCCGTTCCCGCATTTTCGGCATCCGATCCCCCGCAGGGGCCAGGGCTCGGTTACGTTGCTCGGCGATGCCGCGCACACGATGCCGCCCACCCTTGCGCAAGGGACCAATCAGGCGCTGCTTGACACGATGGTGTTGCGCAAGGCGCTTTCGGATTTCGGGAAGGGCTGCAAAGGGGTGCGCAGCAGCAACCGTGATCTCTCGAGCGCGCTGCGCTGGTACGAGAACACCAGGCGACGCAAGGTCAAGGCCGTGTCCTGGGTGACCACGCAGCAAGTGTCCCGCAGTGAGTCCGTGCTGAGACCGGCGGCGATGATCTCGGACCGGTTCATGACCCGGGCATTGACAACGTTTCTCCGTTCGGTTAGTCACCGCCGGATGTCCGCGGAAATCAGCCGAGACCTCGCGGCCACGACGACCACCCATCTCGTCAATGCCAATGAATAAACCGCTGTCGACGACCACCAGGGTGCCACCCGCCAAGCTGGCCCGCATTGTCGAGTGGATTCGTCACTATCTGTTTCGGCTCCATCAACGGCTGACACCCGCGCCGGCAGCAATGATGGAGATGATCATTGCCACCTGGACGTCGCAGGCGATCACTGTGGCGGCCCAACTCGGTGTCGCCGATGCCCTCGCCAACGGCCCGCTACCGATCGAGGAGCTGGCCGTCCGGGTGGGCGCGGACGCGGACGCGTTACGCCGGCTGCTGCGAGCCTTGATCAGCAAGGGCATCTTCCGTCATCGCCGCGACGGACGCTATGAGCTGAATTCCCTTGCCGGCACTCTGCGTTCGGACGCACCAGTCTCGATGACCTGGGCGGCGCAGTTCTACGGGTCGCGGGAGCAGCGCGAGCGCTGGACCCTAATGGTGGATTCGATCCGAACCGGAAGTACGGTCGTCCCGGCATTGCGCGGCAAGGAGAGCTTCGACTACTTCGCCGGGCAGCCCGAGCTTGCCGAACTCTTCAACCAGACGATGACGAGCGTTTCGGAGCTGACGGACGGGCCGGTGGTCGCCGGTTACGATTTCAGCGCCTACCCCACGATCGTCGACGTCGGCGGCGGGCACGGCCCACTGCTGGCCGCCATCCTGGCGGCGGCGCCGGATTCGCGGGGGGTCCTGTACGACCTGCCGCAGGTCGTCGCGAGCGCCCCGAGCCTGCTGCGGGAGCACAATGTTTCCGACCGGGTGCGCATCGCAGAGGGGTCGTTTTTTGACAGTGTCCCGGCCGGTGGTGACGCCTACATCCTCAAGAACATCATCCACGACTGGCCCGACGAAAAGGCGGTGCAGATCCTGCGCAACGTTCGCGCGGCAGCCGGCCCCCGGACCACGGTGTTGCTCATCGAATTGGTCATTCCCGAGCACGACCGTGACTTCCCGGGGAAATGGGTGGATTTGGAAATGCTGCTGAATCTGGGGGCCCGCGAACGCACTGCCGCCGAGTACCGAGACCTGCTCAGCCAGGCCGGACTCCAGATGACACGGGTGGTGCAAACCGCTTCACCCCTCAGCGTGGTCGAGGCTCGAGCGACGTAACTAGAAGCCATGAGGCTCGCAAGTTCGGTTAGCCTTTACCCCGTATGCAAGTCATCGAGGCCGAGGCACGCGTGGTGCTGGTGGATCGCAACCACCAGCCGGGTGGGCACTGGACAATGGCGTACCCATCCGTGCGGTTGCATCAGACCTGGGCGTTCTACGGCGGCAGCTCGCTGACCCTCGGCAGCAACACCATCGACCAAGTGGGCCGGAACGAAGGGCTCTACGAATTGGCGACCGCCGGGGAGGTCTGCGCGCACTACGACCACGTCATGCGCCGGCAGCTCCTGCCGACTGTGCGACTCAGCTACTTCCCGATGAGCGAACACCTCGGCAGGGACCCAAGCCGCCCCACTCGCCTGACGGATCGTGTAACCCGAGTTGCTATTGATCGGTGAAAGGGGGCACGTGACGGCACGAAACGAACCCGTCGGCCCGCGACCGCTGCGCGCGGTCCCCGACGACGGCTACACCGACTGGGACGCGGTGTACCAGGACAACGCGACCTGGGTGTACCGAACGCTGTTCGCGCGGGTCGGCAACCGGGCTGACGCCGAGGACCTCACCACCGAAGTCTTCCTTGCCGCGCTGCGGCCGATGCGCCTGACCGCCAGCGTGGCAGAGGTGCGCGCATATCTGCGGGCGACCGCCCGAACCGTGCTGGCCGCACACTGGCGCGAGACCCTGGGTCGCCAGATAACCTCGATCGAAGACATCGAACAACCAGCCGATAGCGAGGAAGCAATCAGCACCGCGCCCCAGCGTGTGGCACAGGTTCTCGACAGGCTGCCGGACCGCTACCGCCAAATTCTGGAATCACGTTTCTTGCAAGGTAATTCGATCAAGCAGTCCGCCGCGGAACTTGGGATCAGCGTCGCCAACGCCAAAGTGCTCCAACATCGCGCTTTGCGACTGGCAGCACAGGTCAACGACGGGGGCCGGCCATGAACGCCCGTGGGTTGCGTCGCTACGTCGACGATCTGCTGCGGGGTCGCCGGCCTAAGCCGTTTACGCCCGACGACTTCGAGGCGGCACAGATCCGAACGGCGATCGAACTGCGCGCGGCCCGACCGGGCGCTGACGTGGCCGCTGCTCCGCGACAGGAATTCCTGACCGACCTACACCGCCGGCTGGCGGAGCAAATGGCCGGCACGCCCAAGCAAGCGGTGCCGAAGCAAAATACGACGCGCCGCCAGGTCCTGGTCGGCACGTCGGCTGCCGCGGCCGCAGCGGTCGCTGCGGTCTCCATCGATCGAGCCGTGACCGGGAGCCCCACCGAAGCCCCCGTGGCTGCCGGGGAACTGACGCCCAACAACGGCACCTGGCAGCGAGTCGCGGCCAGCTCGGAAGTGCCTGACGGGCGCATGCATGCCTTTGATCTGGGCTCGGTCAGCGGATTCGTCCGCCGCGTCGACGGCAAACCTCAAGCCGTATCCGGGGTGTGCACGCATCAAGGGTGCCGGCTGTGGTTCGACGCACCCGATGACAGGCTGCGCTGCCCATGCCATTCCACATCGTTCGCGCCCGGCGGGGAAGTGCTGACCCATCAGCTGCCGATTTCTCCAAAGGCTTTGCCCACGTTGATGGTTCGTGAGGTCGACGGAGTAATCGAGGTGTTCGCCCCGCCGCACCCCGACCAACCGGCCTAAGCGGTGTAACCAACCGCCCTATCTATTGGCGACGGTTCCGTGCCTTTTCAGCGGTGCTAGTTGTCCGGTCGATCACGGAGGTGCCTCGCCATGTCCTCACGACATCAGCGCGCGTACATCGCGCTGCCGGCCGCCGCGCTGGTGACCGGTGCGCTGCTAGCTGGATGCTCGGCTTCGCGGCACGATGCGCAGCCGTCGGTAACCTTCGGCTCGGGTGCCAGCGGCACCGCCGGAATGCCGGGGATGAGCGGGATGCCCTCGATGCCTAGCGCACCGGCAGGCACGGCGCCGGCAACCGGGTCGCCGGCGCCGGTCGGAGGCGACGCGGTCAGCATCGACAACTTCGCCTTCGCCCCCGCGACATTGACCGTCCGCGCGGGCAGCACAGTCACTTGGACCAACCACGACGAAGAACCGCACACGGTAGCCGCGACCGACGGGTCGTTTCACTCGCCCGGGATGGGGACGGGGGCCACTTATTCGCACACTTTCCCCACCGCGGGAACATTCGACTACGTCTGCTCGATTCACCCGTCCATGCACGGCACCGTGGTG
>JBEKNM010000484.1:0-4193 GCA_049522835.1 Mycobacterium sp. | reverse complement strand
TCGGCGTGGGCACAGTGGAGTTCATCGTCTCCGCCGACCGCCCGGACGAGTTCTTTTTCATGGAGATGAATACCAGGCTGCAGGTGGAACATCCCGTCACCGAGGCGATCACCGGGCTCGACCTTGTCGAGTGGCAGTTACGGGTGGGAGCCGGCGAGAAGCTGGCGTTCGCCCAGGACAACATCAAGCTGAACGGCCACGCGATCGAGGCCCGGGTGTACGCCGAGGACCCTGCCCGCGGATTTCTGCCCACCGGCGGCCGGGTGCTGCAGGTATTCGAACCCTCGGGCCGCAATGTGCGGGTGGACTCGTCGCTGCTGCCGGGCACGGTGGTCGGCAGCGATTACGACCCGATGCTGAGCAAGGTGATTGCGTACGGGGCCAACCGCGACCAGGCGCTCGCGCAACTCGACCGGGCGCTGTCGCGGACCGCGGTCTTGGGTGTGCAGACCAACATCGAGTTCCTCCGGTTCCTGCTCGCCGACGAGCGGGTGCGTGCCGGGGACCTGGATACCCTGTTGCTCGACCAGCGGCTGGCCGACTTCGCGCCGCTGCCGGCGCCCGACGACGTGCTCGCCGCCGGCGGCCTTTATCGTCAGTGGGCCTTGGCCGCCCGAGCGCAGGGCAACCTGTGGGCCGCGCCGACCGGGTGGCGCGTCGGCGGGGACGCGGCGCCGGTCCGCACGGCGATGCACACCGCGCTGCGCACCGAGGTGGTCTCGGTGTGGGGCCCGCCGCAGGCCGCTCGGGTGCAGGTAGGCGATGGTGAGATCTGGTCCGCAAGTACGCAACTCGGGCGAGGACAGCTGAGCGTGACGCTGGACGGCCAGCGACGGGAGTATCGATGGGCGGAGGCTGACCGGCACTTGTGGATCGCTGACGAGCGCGGAACCTGGCAGCTGCGAGAGGCTGAGGAACGCAAGACTCACCGAGCGGTGGGGGAGCAGCAGGCCGAGGTCCTCAGTCCGATGCCGGGCAGCGTAATCGCCGTGCAGGTCGCCTCCGGCGCCGAAGTCGCCGAGGGTGACGTGGTGGTGGTCGTCGAGGCGATGAAGATGGAGCACTCGCTGACTGCGCCGGTTTCGGGACGAGTAGAGGTGCTGGTGTCCGTCGGCGATCAGGTCACCGTAGATCAGGTGCTGGCTCGGCTGATCCCAGACGCGGCAGCAGCGCCCGAGTCGGAACGACCCGAGAGCAAGGATTAGAGGATCATGACGACAACCATTACGGCAGGGACGTTACCCAAGGAATACGAAGACCTCCGCCAGACGGTAGCCGATTTCGCGCGCACCGTGGTCGCGCCGGTGTCGGCCAGACACGATGAGGAGCACAGCTTCCCATACGAAGTCGTCGCCAAGATGGGTGAAATGGGGCTGTTCGGCCTGCCGTTCCCGGAGGAATACGGCGGGATGGGCGGCGATTATTTCGCGCTGTCGTTGGCGCTCGAGGAGCTCGGCAAGGTCGACCAATCGGTGGCGATCACGCTGGAGGCCGGTGCGAGCCTGGGTGCGATGCCGATCTACCGGTTTGGCACCGAAGAGCAGAAGCAAAAGTGGCTGCCGGACCTGACGGCCGGGCGGGCGTTGGCCGGTTTCGGACTCACCGAGCCGGGCGCCGGCTCGGATGCGGGCAGCACCCGCACCTCCGCCCGGCTCGACGACGGCGAGTGGGTGATCAATGGCACCAAGCAATTCATCACCAACTCGGGCACCGACATCACCTCGCTGGTCACCGTCACCGCCGTCACCGGAACCACTGGAACCACAGCCGACGGCAACAAAGAGATCTCGACGATCATCGTGCCCAGCGGCACAACGGGATTCACCGTCGATCCGGTCTACAACAAGGTCGGCTGGAATGCGTCCGACACTCACCCGCTGACCTTCGCCGACGCCCGCGTCCCGGAGGAGAACCTGCTGGGCGCGCGCGGCACCGGCTACGCGAACTTCCTATCCATCCTGGACGAGGGCCGCATCGCCATCGCCGCGCTGGCCACCGGGGCGGCGCAGGGATGCGTCGACGAGAGCGTCAAGTACGCCAAGGAGCGCCAGTCCTTCGGGCGGCCGATCGGCTCCTATCAGGCGATCAGTTTCAAGATCGCGCGGATGGAGGCACGCGCCCATGTCGCCCGCACAGCTTACTACGAAGCAGCTGCAAAGATGTTGGCGGGCAAGCCATTCAAGAAGGAGGCGGCAATCGCGAAAATGATCGCCTCAGAGGCGGCGATGGACAACGCCCGTGACGCCACCCAGATCCACGGCGGATACGGCTTCATGAACGAGTATCCGGTGGCACGTCACTACCGCGACAGCAAGATCCTCGAAATCGGCGAAGGAACCACCGAGGTGCAACTAATGCTCATCGCGCGGTCGCTAGGGCTGTCGTGACATCAGGAGAGCAGAGCGGCAAGTCGGTTGTCCAGCGGGGCTTGTGGTTTGAGGAGTTCGAGATCGGCACCACGTACCTGCACCGACCGGGGCGTACCGTCACCGAGGCCGACAACGTGTTGTTCACCACGCTGACGATGAACACCCAGTCGCTGCATCTCGACGCGGCGTGGGCAGCCGAGCAACCGGGCTTTCGGGGCGAGCGACTGGTGAACTCGATGTTTACCCTTTCGACGTTGGTGGGGCTGTCGGTTACGCAGCTGACACTGGGCACCATCGTGGCCAACCTCGGCTTTTCCGAGGTCTCGTTCCCCAGGCCGGTCTTCCACGGCGACACCCTGTACGCGGAGACGGTATGCACCGGCAAACGCGAGTCGAAGAGCCGGCCCGGCGAAGGCATCGTGACCCTCGAGCACACCGGGCGCAACCAAAACCGTGACATAGTTGCGCGGGCGGTGCGCACCACGTTGGTACAGAAGCGCCCGGCCCCTGAAGCTGACATCCCGCAAGCTGACACAGAGGAGACCTGATGGATCTGGGTGCTGCCGGTCCGGGCTGGCTGTTCTGCCCGGCCGACCGTCCCGAGCGTTTCGCTAAGGCCGCCGTTGCCGCGGACGTGGTGATTCTCGATCTCGAGGACGGCGTAGCCGAAGCGGATAAGCCCGCTGCCCGCAAGGCCTTGCAGGACACCCCGCTGGACCCGGAGCGCACCGTGGTGCGGATCAATGCGGCCGGAACCGATGAACAGTCCCGCGACCTGGACGCTTTGGCGGGTACGGCATACACGACGGTGATGCTGTCCAAGACCGAATCGGCCGCGCAGGTGGCTGCATTGGCGCCGCGCGACGTGATCGCGCTGTTGGAGACACCACGCGGAGCGCTGTTTGCCGCCGAAATCGCGGCTGCCGAGGGCACCGTGGCAGTCATGTGGGGCGCCGAGGACCTGGTCGCGACCCTCGGCGGGAGCTCCAGCCGGACGGCCGACGGCACCTATCGGGATGTTGCCCGCCACGTGCGGTCGACGGCACTGCTTGCGGCGTCGGCCTTCGGGCGGATCGCCCTCGACGCGGTGCATTTGGACATCCGCGACCTCGATGGCTTGCGGGCGGAAGCCGACGATGCCGTGGCGGTGGGCTTCGCCGGGACAGTGTGCATCCACCCGAGCCAGATCCCGGTGGTACGCACCGCCTATCGTCCCAGCGAGGAGAAGCTGGACTGGGCGCGACGGGTGTTGGCGGCGTCGCAGACCGAGCGCGGCGTGTTCGCCTTCGAGGGGCAGATGGTCGACTCTCCGGTGCTCAAGCACGCGGAAATGATGCTGCGGCGCGCGGGGGAGTCCGCCTCCGGGTGACGGTCGGCTGGCCGCATTCGCTCAGGATGATTCCCGATGGCAGTCAGACGGCGCTGCGGAGCTGCGAGTGGAGCTGACCGATGCTCACGTCCGCGAACGCGCCTCTAGGTGCCGTCCGCCCCTGGTCACTTAACGGCAGTGGCTCGTCGGCGTGTCGGCTGGTGTCATGGCCGGACGAATCTACCGTTGAAACCATGACCAAACGCGATCAACTTGGCCGGATTGTGGCCCTGCCACAAGGGGTTTGCCGCCATTCGACCGGCGGCGGCCAACCGGATATCTGCTGGCGTTGGCCGGTTATTTGCTGGCGAGCGCGAGCGTTTTCCCTGGTCAGCAGCCCACGTATCGCCAGAATGTTAACTGATCAGTCACTATCACGTCTCTGAGCAGCGGTTATACAGCTGCGCCGGGCGTTTGCCGGTAAAAAATGCCAGACCCGCGCTGGTCTGCGCGGG
>JBEKNM010000483.1:0-4193 GCA_049522835.1 Mycobacterium sp. | reverse complement strand
GCTGCCCACCGCCGCGACACAACTTCACCGAACTGCCCCGGATCCGCTCCGAGCGCCCGGCGTTCGAACTGCACTACCCGCACATGGTGGAACGAATGCGCGCCGAATCCCATGTCGGTCGCCACGTCAGAGACAGTAAGGCCGAAGCCGTCTGCCCACCGCGATCGGTGGCGACTGATTGCGCGGACAAAACTCAGCGATGACAGCAGCGACATGGGCTGGCCGAGGCCCGGGTGTCATAGGAGATAGGGGTAGCGCGGCTGGCCGGCAAGAACCGCCTTCGATCCGGGCTCGCTCGGCGCGATCCGCCGCAGCGCCGTATACCGCGACACCGTCACCTCCAAACCCCCGGGATTGCTCTTAGGAGAAACGCGTGAGCCCACCACGAACCGTGACGGCTCACCGCGGCATCCACACTCGGCACCGTGCCGATCATGGTTCAGTCAACTGAAGTTGGCCCCGGTGTGGCGTGCGGAGAAAGCTGGCCCCACTGGGGTAAGGACCCAATATGAGTGACTGCTACGCGTCCAATACCAATGACAGGTCGACGGTGATAAGCCGCGCTATCCGACCAGCATCGGCACGGTGCGTGTCCAGATCAGATCAGCGGGCAAGCTGCACGTTCCCGGCTCGATTCCAGGCCAATAGCGTTCCCGCGCAGTGATTCCCAGTGATTGCCAAATGATTCCCGGACGGACAGGGGTGGCCGGGGCGAGGGCACAAGGCTGGGCCCAAGTGGCGCGTAGTCTTCAGGACTTCTTCAGCAATCCTTCAGCAGTTTCAGGCGCGGCAACAAGTGCTGTGCCAAAGAAAGCCTGGCACCCTGGTTGGCTGGTGCCGTTTCACGCGAGGCGCAATTCAAGGAGTCCGATGGAACAGCAAGCGCTGCAGCAACACGAGGAATCACCGAGCGCCCGGGTCATGACGTGAGAGTCTCACGCACCGTCGCTAAAGGCTATCCGACGGCTACGGCCACGCGCTCACCAACGCTCTGGGAGAGGGTTAGGGAGTCGGTGCGCCGCTCGCGTCACATCTCATATTGGGATCCCGAGGATGTGACGGCCTGGGAAGCGGGCAACAAGATCATCGCCCGGCGCAATCTGATCTGTTCGGTCATGACCGTGCACCTCGGCTACTCAGTGTGGTCCCTCTGGTCGGTGATGGCGCTGTTCATGCCCGAAGGTGTGTACGGCTTTTCAGCTGGTGACAAGCTCCTGCTCGGTACCACCGCAACCCTGGTTGGAGCGTGCCTGCGGATCCTCTACGCGTTGGGCACTGCGATCTTCGGCGGCCGTGACTGGACGATTTTCTCGGCGTTCGTGCTGCTGATCCCGACTGTTGGCACGATGGTGCTGTTGGCCCATCCGGGCCTGCCGCTGTGGCCGTATGTGGTCTGCGCAGCGCTGACCGGAATGGGTGGCGGTAATTTCGCGGCGTCGATGTCCAGCACCAACGCGTTCTACCCACATCGGCTCAAGGGCCGGGCTCTGGGACTCACCGGAGGGATCGGCAATCTCGGGGTGGCCGGGATCCAGATGGTCGGGCTGCTGGTCATCGCCACCGCCGGCAACCGGCAGCCGTACTGGGTGTGCGCGGTGTACCTGGTGCTGCTGGCGATCACCGGCATCGGAGCGACGCTGTTCATGAACAACCTCGAGCAGCACCGTATCGAGGTGCGCCACCTCGGATCGATCCTGTCTTCGATTCTGTCCACCCGACACACCTGGTTTCTCGCGCTACTTTATCTCGGCACTTTCGGCTCGTTCATCGGCTTCTCGTTCGCTTTTGGCCAGATCCTGCATATCGACTTCATGGCCGACGGGGAAAGCGGCGCGCAGGCCTCGTTGCACGCCGCCGAGCTCAGCTTTATCGGACCACTGCTGGCGGCGGTGGCCCGGATTTACGGCGGCCGGCTGGCGGACCGGGTCGGCGGGAGCCGCGTCACCATGGCGGTCTTTACCGCCATGGTTCTGGCCACCGGGCTGGTGATTGCCATGAGCATCCTCGACGATCACCACACCGGTCACGCCAGCGTTACCATGGTCGGTTACATCCTGGGCTTCATCGCCTTGTTCATCCTGTCCGGGATGGGCAACGGATCGGTGTACAAGATGATCCCGACGCTTTTCGAGGCACGCAGCCGCTCGCTGGACCTCGACGATGCGGGACACCGCTCGCCACAAGTCATTTCGGGGGTGGTAATCGGGTTCGTCGCAGGATTGGGCTCGCTGGGCGGCGTCGGAATCAACCTGGCGCTGCGAGAGTCCTACCTGAGCACCGGCTCGGGGACCTGGGCGTTCTGGATCTTCATGGCCTACTATGCTGCTGCTGCAATCCTGACCTGGGCGGCATACATGCGCCAGCCGATCCCCACGTAATGGGTAGTTTAACAACACCTTTGCTTGGTGAAATCAACTTCTAGCCCATGCCGTTCAGGTACCCGAGGATGCTGGCGCCGTCGAGTCCGACTCGGTGGATTTGTGATGCTACATCCGACAATCGGTACTGACGTTGCCCGGCTGCTCCCGTTCGATGATGTGCCGAGCGACTCGCAGATTTCGGAGGTTCATCAGCCGCTTCAAACTTAGCGATGGTGTGGGACGTAGCTGTCGCTCGAGATGGACTCCTTGACAATATGTCAACTGAGGTTCCGCCCGAAAAGCGGACAGGGGATTATGCGGCTTGTGCGGCCGCGTTGGGTGACTGTTCGTAGGCGATGGGGCTGAGCATGCCACTCACCGAATGACGCCTCTGATTGTTGTAGAAGTGCATTCATTTGTCGACTGCTGCAACGAGTTCCGACTTCATCGCGAAGACGTGGCGGTAGAGTTGATGGCCCGCTATGGCCGCAGCGCTCCAGAGGGGATTGAAGACGGGGCGCCGCGGAGCGTGTTCGTCTCCGCGGCGCGATCCGGCTCGTAGTGCGCGATCCGCTCGTGGTGCGGGGATCGCCGGCGTCAGGGGGTGATTTTCGTTTGGTCGTCGATTTCGTTGGTGGCGTCCATCAACGGCTGTTGGTCGCTCTCGAGTGAATCGGCGTTGAGCTTAAGTATGAACACGGCGCCCTGGCTGGGGATTACCACCGTCTTCTGCGCGACGGTCCGTTTCTTGCCGTCCTTCATGTAAGTGCCATTCAGCTGCCACCCCTGGAAGTTGCTGAGCGTGGACGCGGTTCCGTCATCGGAGCCCGCGTATCCGGGCAGATTCTGCAACTCGCCCGGGGCGTATTGGATGATCTTCGCTTGGTCGACATCACCCGTGAGCTTGGAGACGAACACCGTGATGGTGGGTGGATCGGAGGGATTCGCTGGCTGGGCCAAAACAATGGTGTCATACGACGCGCCGGAGCCTTCGTTGACCTTCCAACCCTCGGGCAACGGCAGATCGATGGTGGGGGAGCCAGGATCGCCTTGATGGACGGGGGTCTCCGTAATGTGGTTGTCCCTGATGTAGTCGGCGATGGTTTTGTGGGCCTGCGCGCCCGGTGTCGCGCTGGTTGCCGACGATGTCGTTGTCGTTGATGTCGACGTCGATGTCGATGTCTTGTTGTCGGAGCCGCAACCCACAAGCGCCAGACTCAGCGCTAGGGCAGTGGCCCCGGTTGTTGCCGCCGTCAAGTGTTTCATCTATTGCATCTCCCAAAAATTGGGCCGGTACCTGCGCCAGCCGCGGAATGAGACTAGCCGAGTCAGCGTGGAACGTTAGCTCCTCGGCCTGCGAATTATGGCGGTCAGACCATCTCGTTGTTGGTTAGCCACCGTATCATCGGCCAGCCGATGACTACGGGTATCCAGCAGGTGAGCACCCGATACAGCAGAACCGACGGCACACCCACTGCCGCACCTCCCATGTGAACCGCCATCTTTTCGCCCCTGTAAGTAGAGAGCGGGACTTCCAAGCCCGACGACCTGTCCTCGTTCGGGACCGACGCCGCGATCGGCCCGAAGGAACTGCCCGGCAAGTGTGGCGAGTTCTGCTGGCCAGCCGGGCCACCACCATCTGCGGTGGCACGTCGGAGGTGCAGCTCAACATCATCGCCGAACGGCTGCTGGGCCTGCCCCGGGACCCGTAACGGCCGCGCCCTTTGATTTGGCCCCGCTGATTTGGCCCAAAAAAGGGCCATGCCGACCTGATGTCTGTCAGGTCGGCATGGGTTCCTCCCCTTAGCGCGGGCCGGCCAACCTACTAGTTGT
>JBEKNM010000482.1:0-4199 GCA_049522835.1 Mycobacterium sp. | reverse complement strand
CGCCGCGGCAACTTTGCGTATGTGTTCCGGGGTGGTGCCGCAACAGCCGCCGACCAGCGAGAGCCCGAACTCGGCGATGAAACCGGACAGCGCCTCGGCCAATTCGTCAGGCTGCAATGGGTACTCGGCGCCATTGGCGCCCAGCACCGGCAGCCCGGCATTCGGCATCACGGACACCGGGATGCGGGCATGCCTGGACAGGTGGCGCAGGTGCTCGCTCATTTCGGCGGGACCCGTCGCACAGTTCAAACCGATCATGTCGACGCCGAGCGGCTCGACGGCGGTCAACGCCGCGCCGATCTCGCTACCCAGCAGCATCGTGCCGGTGGTCTCCACGGTGACGTGGGCGAACACCGGAATGTGCCGGCCGGCCTGCGTCATCGCCCGTCGCGATCCCAACACCGCGGCCTTCAGCTGCAGCAGGTCCTGGCAGGTTTCCACCAGGATGGCGTCAGCGCCGGCATCGAGCATCCCGAGTGCCGCCTCGGCGTAAGCGTCGCGGATCACGCGGTACTCGGTGTGGCCCAGGGTCGGCAGCTTGGTGCCAGGCCCCATCGATCCCAGCACGTAGCGCTTGCGGTCGGGGGTGGTCAGTTCGTCGGCGACCCGGCGCGCGACCGCGGTTCCCTTTGCCGACAGGTCCCTGATCTTGTCGGCGATGTCGTAGTCGCCCAGGTTGGACAGGTTGCAGCCGAAGGTGTTGGTCTCCACGGCGTCGGCGCCCGCCTCGAAGTAGGCACGGTGGATGGTCTCCAGCACGTCGGGACGCGTCTCATTGAGGATCTCGTTGCAGCCTTCCAGGCCGCGGAAGTCGTCGAGCGTGAGGTCCGCAGCCTGCAACTGCGTGCCCATTGCGCCGTCGCCGACCACCACACGCTGCGCCAAAGTGTCGAGGATATCGGTGTCGTAGCGATGTTCGTTAGCGGCAGTCACCCCACAAGGATATTCGTTCTATGCAAATGCGTCGGTGCCCGACAGCTCTCTGGCAGGCGCTTGGGCCGACCTTGCAAGAAGGTCTGCGGCCGTTTGCAGCCATCTGCACAGAGACGTCGGCCCAGGCCGTAACCTGATTCTGTGACCCCGCCGGATGGCAGCGCCGCGCTGCCCGAATTGCACAACACGATCGTCGTGGCGGCGTTTGAGGGCTGGAACGATGCCGGCGACGCGGCCAGCGATGCGCTGGAGCACCTGGATGCCATCTGGGAAGCCGATCCGATCATTGAGATCGACGACGAGGCGTATTACGACTACCAGGTAAATCGTCCGGTTATCCGCCAAGTCGACGGCGTCACCCGCGAGCTGGTGTGGCCGGCGATGCGAATATCACACTGCCGCCCGCCAGGCAGCGAGCGTGACGTCGTGTTGATGCACGGGGTGGAGCCGAATATGCGCTGGCGCACATTCTGCGCAGAGTTGCTGGCCATTGCCGACAAGCTCAACGTCGACACTGTCGTGATCCTGGGGGCACTGCTGGCCGACACACCACACACCCGACCGGTGCCAGTCTCGGGTACGGCCTACTCCCCCGAGTCGGCAAGTCTCTTCGGCCTGGAAGAGACTCGCTACGAGGGCCCAACCGGGATCGCCGGGGTATTCCAAGACGCCTGCGTGGCCGCCGGGATCCCGGCGGTTACGTTCTGGGCGGCAGTCCCGCACTACGTGTCACACCCGCCGAACCCGAAGGCGACAGTAGCGCTGCTACGCCGCGTCGAAGACGTGCTCGACATCGAGGTCCCACTGGCTGACCTGCCAGCTCAAGCCGAGGAGTGGGAACAGGCGATCACCGAGATTACCGCCGAGGACGAGGAACTGGCCGAATACGTGGTGTCGCTGGAACAGCGTGGCGACGCCGAAGTCGATGTGAATGAGGCCCTGGGCAAGATCGACGGCGATGCGCTGGCCGCTGAGTTCGAACGTTACCTGCGCCGTCGCCGCCCCGGTTTTGGGCGCTAAATCACCGGCACGTTCTGCACCGAGCGTCGACTCGTTGGGCGAAAAATCGACATAGCCGACAACAACTCGACGCCGGGCGCCTAGCGCTTTTCTAACGATTGGGTGTAGGCGCTGGTGGAGCGACCGAGCGCGACGACTTCGGCGTCCATTTGGGGCATTAGCTCAGCAGCAGTTTTACGGACGGGAAGTTCGCCGATCGGGGTGGACATCACCGGCTTCACCCAGCGGAACAGGCTCACCCAGCGCGGGCAGTAAACGCGGCCCTTGCGGCCCTCGATTCCTTTGACGAACGCTGACGCGCACTTGTCCACCGAGGTGGTCGTATTCAACGGCCAAGGCAAAGCCGCGAGCAGTCTGTCGAACGCGGGCAGGTCGGCCTTGGTGTCGCGAACCATCGCGGTGTTGATCCACGACATGTGTGCTGAGCCGACGCTGACACCGAGGTGGCCGACCTCGAGTCGCAGCGCGTGGGCGAGATGCTCGTTGCCTGCTTTCGACATGTCGTACGGCGCCATCCCCGGAGCCGCCGCGAAAGCCGCCAGCGACGAGACGATCAGCACATAACCGCGGCGGTCGATCACCGCCGGCAAGGTGGCGCGCACCGTGTGAAAAACACCGAGCAGGTTGACGTCCAATACCCGCTTGGCGACCTCCGGATCCACCTGCAAGACCGATCCATAGCTGGCGATGCCTGCGTTGGCCACGACAACATCAATGCCGCCGAAACGTTCGACGGCCTGGGTGGCCGCGGCCTTCATGGCGGCCAAGTCGCGCACGTCAGCGACCGCGGTCAGTACTCGCTCGTCACCGCCGAGTTCAGCGGCGAGCGTAGTCAGCGCGCCTTTGTCGAGATCGGTCAGCACGAGTTTGGCCCCCTTACTGCGTAGCCGATGGGCGACCTCAGCCCCGATTCCCCCGGCACCACCTGTGATGAAGACGACTTTGCCCTGTAGCGATGTCATGGCCGACAAATTACCTTGCGGGTACCGCCGAGCCGATTAGAGGTCCACCCCGAGTAGCGCATCGACGGCAGTTGCCATCAACCTCGGCGTGCCCGCGTCGTGGCCGCCGTACTCCAGCGCATCGGTAGCCCAACCATCAAGTGCTGCAATCGCTTTGGGGGTGTCAAGGTCATCGGCCAGGTACTGGCGCACTCGGGCGATAGCGTCGGAGGCATCTGGGCCGGCGGGCAGGGCAGTCGCGGCACGCCAGCGATGCAGCCGAGCGATTGCCTCGTCGAGCACCTGCTGGCTCCACGAGCGGTCCGCACGGTAATGCCCGGCCAGCAGGCCCAGCCGGATGGCCGCCGGCTCAACACCCTGGGCACGCAGCGCCGAAACCAGCACCAGGTTGCCGCGGCTCTTGGACATCTTGTGGCCGTCCCAGCCGATCATCCCGGCGTGCACGTAGTGCCGGGCGAATCGCCTTTCGCCTCTTACACATTCGGCGTGCGCAGCGGTGAATTCGTGATGCGGGAAGATCAGGTCGCTGCCCCCGCCCTGAATGTCAAGGCCGCTGCCGAGGCGGCTGAGCGCGATCGCCGCGCACTCCACGTGCCAGCCCGGCCGGCCAGCGCCAAACGGTGACGGCCAGCTGGGCTCGCCGGGCCGCACCGCCCGCCAGAGTAAGGCATCGAGCTCGTCGGTCTTGCCGGGCCGGTCCGGGTCGCCGCCGCGCTCGGCAAACAGCCGCAGCATCGTCTCCCGGTCATAGCCGGATTCGTAACCGAACTGCGGCGTGGCATCGGCCCGGTAATAGACGTCCGGGTACTCGCCGTCGACGACGTACGCTGCCCCGGAGGCCAGCATTTTCTCGACGAGTTCGACCATTTCGGGAATCGCTTCGGTCGCCCCGACATACTCGCCTGGCGGCAGTACTCGCAGCGCCGCCATGTCCTCGCGGAACAACGCGACCTCGCGTTCGCTGAGGTCACGCCAGTCGACGCCGTCGCGATTGGCACGCTCAAACAGGGGATCGTCGACGTCGGTGACGTTCTGTACGTAGTGCACCTCGTGACCGAGATCCAGCCAATGTCGATGTATCAGGTCGAACGCCAGATAGGTCGCGGCGTGGCCCAGATGGGTGGCGTCGTAGGGGGTGATCCCGCAGACGTACATGGTCGCTTTCGAGGAGGCGCCAGCGGAAGGGCCGGTGCCGGGCGCGACCGGGCGCACCTGCCGGTCAGAGGTGTCGTACAGCCGGAGTTCAGGACCGCGTCCCGCCAATACCGGAACCTGCGCGGAGGG
>JBEKNM010000481.1:0-4207 GCA_049522835.1 Mycobacterium sp. | reverse complement strand
CTGGGCGCGCAGCCCGTGCATCTTGGCCGACAGCCCGGTGTCGCGGTGGTCGAACCGGATGACGCGGTAACCGGCGTCGACGAGGTGCGCGCAAAAGCCGTCCGGCCACATCGGCAGCTGGGCGCCCAGGCCCATGATGAGCAACACCGGCGGGCCGGCCGGCTCACCGAGGTCCTCGTAGAAGAGCTCGACGGCGCCGTCGGATGTTTCGCGGCGCGCGATGCCGCTGCGGGTCAGCACACGTTCCTGTCTACCGGCTTTCCACCGTTTGTTCCCAACCGTTTCTTGAAAGGCTGAACCCACCCGGCAATCTCCCAGCCCTCCAGCCCGGCGATCAACTCGTACATGGTGGCGCCGTCGATGGTCTCGCGGATGATGTCGGCGTGCCCGGCGTGCCGGGCCAGCTCGTTGATCACGTGCAGGATCACCCAGCGCACCGACCAGGCCTTCTGGTTTTTGGGGAACCATGGGATGTCCTGCGGAACGGGCACCGCGGTGTCGAGGTCCGCGGTTTCAACCAGCCGCAGTGATTTCGCGTTTTGGGCTTCGAGTGCCTGCAACAGGCCATCGAGCGTCTCGTCGGGCCGCATCACATGCTGGTCCCCGAACTCCTTGGAGATCTCCTCGAACGGCCGGGGATCCTTTGGCGGCGGGTCCGGCGCGGCAGCGACGCGGGCCATCCAGCTGCCTTGCATTTCGGTGGCGTGCTTGACCAGTCCACCGATCGACAGCGCACTGGCCGAAGGTGTGGACCGGGCCTGCTCATCGGTGAGGGCGTAGGAGACCGCGAAGTAGGCGCTTTGGTGGTAGGCCAGGTATTCGTGCAGTGCGCTGCGTTCGTCGGCAACGGGCGGGGCGAGGGCGGGCATTATCAGTCCTTTCGTCAGACTGAGCGTGACAGCAACCTACGACAGAGTCAGTCCTAACGCTCAGGCAAGCTGATGCCGCCGTAAAGTGCGGGAATGCGGGTGGTTTCGGCATGCAGCTGATTTCGGCAGAGTCGACCGAACTGTTCGTCGGGCCGCCGGACGTGCCAGTGCAACTGGCGCGCGTCGCCCTGGCCGGTGTCCTCGCCGGTGTGACTGAGCCGACGCCGGTCCGCATCGACGGCGACGGCGTGGCCGGTGAAGCGGTCGCCGAGGTCGGCCAGGAGGTCGTCGAGGTCCCGGTCAGGGTTGACCTTCCGGTCGTCGGTCAGCGGCGGGCCGCGCGGGCGCACGCGCGCGGCGCCAGCGTCCAGTTCGAGTTCACCGTGGCCGAGCCGGGCTGGACGATGTTCATGATCAGTCACTTCCACTACGACCCGGTGTGGTGGAACACGCAGGGCGCCTATACCAGCGAGTGGCGGGAGGACCCGCCGGGCCGAGCACGGCAGACCAACGGCTTCGAACTGGTCCACGCGCATCTGGAAATGGCCCGCCGCGAACCTGAGTACAAATTCGTGCTGGCCGAAGTCGATTACCTCAAGCCGTACTGGGACACCCGCCCCGAGGACCGCGCCGACCTGCGCCGGTTCCTGGCCGAGGGGCGCGTCGAGGTGATGGGCGGCACCTACAACGAACCCAACACCAACCTGACCAGTCCGGAAACGACCATACGAAACCTGGTGCACGGCATAGGTTTTCAGCGTGACGTGCTGGGGGCTGACCCGGCCACCGCCTGGCAGCTCGACGTGTTCGGCCACGACCCGCAATTCCCGGGGATGGCCGCCGACGCCGGCTTGACGTCGAGTTCGTGGGCCCGAGGACCGCATCACCAATGGGGTCCCGCCCAGGGCGGCTCGGAAAGCGGCGGTGTCGACCGTATGCAGTTCTGCAGCGAGTTCGAGTGGATTTCGCCGTCCGGCCGCGGCCTGCTCACTCACTACATGCCGGCGCATTATTCGGCGGGCTGGTGGATGGACTCGTCGGCCTCGCTGACCGAGGCCGAGGACGCCACCTACACGCTGTTCGACCAGCTCAAGAAGGTTGCTCTGACCCGCAACGTGTTGCTGCCGGTCGGCACCGATTACACCCCGCCGAACAAGTGGGTCACCGCAATTCATCGCGACTGGGCTTCGCGCTACACCTGGCCGCGATTCGTGTGCGGGCTACCGCGGGAGTTCTTCGCCGCGGTACGCGCCGAACTGGCTGAGCGCGTTGGCGTACCGTCGCCGCAAACCCGCGACATGAACCCGATTTACACCGGTAAGGACGTGTCGTACATCGACACCAAACAAGCCAACCGGGCGGCGGAGAATGCTGTCTTGGACGCCGAGCGTTTCGCCGTATTCGCCGGGCTGCTGACTGGCGCCGAGTACCCGCAGGCAGCGCTGGCCAAAGCGTGGGTGCAGCTGGCCTATGGCGCGCACCACGACGCGATTACCGGCTCGGAGTCCGACCAGGTCTACCTGGACCTGTTGACCGGCTGGCGCGACGCGTGGGAGTTGGGGCGCGCGGCCCGCGACAACTCGTTGGCGCTGCTGTCGAGCGCCTTGAAGCGCCAAGACGGCCCCCAGGACTCAGTGGTGGTATGGAACTCGTTGACCCACCAGCGCACCGACATCGTCACCGCCCGGCTCGACCCGCCGCTGGATGCAGGCGTGCGGGTGCTTGACCCCGATGGCGCCGAGTTGCCCGCACTCGTCGAGCACGACGGGCGGACGGTCACCTGGCTGGCGCGCGACGTTCCGTCGCTGGGTTGGCGGGCCTACCGGCTGGTCCCCGCGGCGGACCTGGCGGGCTGGGAGCCGGCGGCCGGCTTGGAGATTGCCAACGAGCACTACCGGTTGGCGGTCGATCCGGCGCGCGGTGGGGCGGTGTGGTCGCTGGTTCACAACGATCGCCAGCTGATCGCCGACGGCCGGGTGGGCAATGAGCTCGCCGTTTACGAGGAATACCCGGCGCACCCGACCCAGGGCGAGGGACCGTGGCACCTGCTGCCCAAGGGGCCGGTGGTCTGCTCATCGGAATCGCCCGCTCAGGTGCAAGCCTTGCACGGCCCGCTTGGTCAGCGGCTGGTCGTGCATGGTCGGATCGGCACGTTGTTGCGCTACACCCAAACCCTCACCCTGTGGCGCGGCGTCGGGCGGGTGGACTGCCGCACCACCATCGACGAGTTCTCCGGCGAAGACCGCTTGGTGCGACTGCGCTGGCCGTGTCCGGTGCCGGGAGCCATGCCGGTCAGCGAGGTGGGTGACGCGGTCGTCGGACGTGGTTTCGCGTTGCTGCATGACGGACCTCAATCGGTGGATACCGCGCAGCACCTGTGGACGCTGGACAACCCGGCCTATAGCTGGTTCGGGCTGTCCTCGGCCGTGCGGGTGCGTCTCGGAAATGCCGTGCGCGCTGTGTCGGTGGCTGAGGTGGTGTCGCCGCAGGAGACGTTGTCCGGCCCGATGGCGCGCGACCTGATGGTCGCGCTCGTGCGCGCCGGCGTCACCGCCACCTGCAGCGGGGCCGACAAGCCGCGCTACGGCAACCTAGACGTCGACTCCAACTTGCCGGACATGCGGATCGCGCTGGGGGGGCCGACCCGCAATGCGTTCACCAAAGCCGTGCTGGCTAAGGCAGACCCGGCCTACACCGCCGAACTCGACCGGCAGCTGGCTAAGACGGGCCGGGCCAGGGTGTGGGTGCCGGCGGCCAAAAAATTCACGCCGTTGTCAGCGGGCTGGGTGCCGGGCGCCGACCTTCGTCATCCGCGCGCACTGCCGGTGCTGGTGATCGACGGCCGGAACGAGACAAGCCTGCGTACCGCGATCGCGTCGGTGGCCGACGACCTGGCTGACGCCGAGATCGTCGTCTCCCAGCAGCCGCCACCGGTAATGGAGCCCTTCGAAGCCCGCACAGTCGCGCTGCTCAACCGCGGGGTGCCGAGCTTCGCCGTCGACACTGAGGGCACCCTGCATACCGCGCTGATGCGGTCTTGCACCGGTTGGCCATCTGGTACCTGGATCGACGAGCCACGCCGCACCGCGCCCGACGGGTCGAACTTCCAACTCCAACACTGGACACAGGTTTTCGACTACGCACTGGCCTGCGGCGATGGCGACTGGCGGAATGCGGAGATCCCGGCTCGCAGTGCGCAGTTCTCGCACCCGCTGATCGCCGTTCGGCCCCAACAACGGGCGGGCCGGCTGGGCCCGGTCGGCTCGATGTTGCACGTCGAGCCCGCCGACTCGGTGTACGTCGGTGCGCTGAAGGCGGCAGGCAACCCGCTGACAGCA
>JBEKNM010000480.1:0-4211 GCA_049522835.1 Mycobacterium sp. | reverse complement strand
AGTAGTATCCGGTGAGGCAGTCTCCCGGATGCTGCGGATCGGCGACCCACAGGGCTTGCTGCCCGCCGCCAGCACAGTCGAGGCAGCGATGGCCATCGTCCAAGACCAGCCTCACCGTCCACCACAGCCCATCGCGAGCCGCAGGGATCCCGGACAATCCTCGAGATGCGAACGCACGGTGTGCTTGGTCTGCGGCGGTACGCAACGGGTCCGGCACGAACAGCGGACCATGACAGCAGCGATTGCCAAGCCCGATGGTCCTGTCTTGACGGTGGTTGGCCCTGAGGTTCGAAGATGCGAAATCTGAGGTTGTGAACTGTGGTGCCGGCAAGGAATGTCGAGACCGCGTCGATCCCGACACTTAATCTGTTGCGAGGGTTGGTGACTCGCGCTACGACGCCGCTGCTGCCCGATGACTACCTTAAACTGCTCAATCCGCTGTGGTCTGCGCGGGAACTGCGTGGCCTCGTCGTCGATGTTCGCAGGGAAACCGAAGACTCGGCCACAGTCACGATCAAACCCGGATGGGGCTTTTCCGGCGACTACCAGCCCGGCCAGTACCTCGGCATCGGAGTGCGTGTTGGTGGGCGCTGGCATTGGCGGTCTTACTCGCTGACGTCGATCCCACGGCGCGACAAGAAGTCGATCTCGATCACCGTCAAGGCCACGCCCGAGGGCTTCTTATCATCGCACCTGGTCAATGGCGTCGAGCCCGGCACGGTTGTTCGACTTGCCGCCCCGAGGGGCGATTTCGCTTTACCTGATCCGGCGCCGGCCAAGTTGCTGTTCGTGACTGCGGGCAGCGGTATCACTCCCGTGATTGCGATGTTGCGCTCGCTCAGGCAACGTGGCGACAGTCCCGACATCATGCATGTCCATTCGGCGCACGCAGCCGGCGACGTGATATTCCACGACGAGTTATGTGCGCTGGAGCGCACCCAGCCCGACTACCGGCTGCACTTGCAACTAACAGCGGACATGGGCAAGGTCGACTTCGCCGCGCTCGACGGCCTCGTCCCGGACTGGAAAGACCGCTCCACGTGGGCGTGCGGGCCGCCCACCATCCTCGACACCGTCGAAAAGATATGGGCGGCAGCGGGTATGCGGGACAAGCTGCACACGGAGCGGTTCACCATCGCGCGCACCGACCAAGGCGGCGAGGGCGGCACGGTCACCTTCAAGATCTCAAACAGGAGCATCAAACTCGACGGTGCGACAACGCTGATGGAAGGCGGCGAGAAGCTCGGCATCCAGATGCCGTTTGGATGCCGAATGGGCATCTGCCAATCCTGTGTATTGCCACTGGAGTCGGGCTACGTCTGCGATCTCAGGTCCGGAACCGAGCACCGCGCGGGCGATCGAATCCAGACGTGCATCTCTGCGGCCTCTGGCGACTGCACCATCGACATTTAGGAGCGCCGCATGGCGATCACCGACATCAGGCAGTACGTACACCTCACCGCGGCCGATATCGAGGAGTCCAGGGGCGAGCGCGATGCCCGGTACGTGCGCAGGACCATCCAGCTCCAGCGCGGCTTGGTGGCCGGTGGCCGAATTGCCTTGCTGGCGAGCAGGAACAAGGTCGCCTGGACAGCCGGGACCGCCCTGCTCGGCATCGCGAAGATCATCGAGAACCTGGAACTCGGGCATAACATCACCCACGGCCAATGGGATTGGATGAACGACCCGGAGATCCATTCGACCGAATGGGAGTGGGACACCACCTCTCCGAGCGTGCAATGGAAGCACTCACATAACTTTGTGCACCACAAATACACCAACATCGTCGGGATGGACGACGACGTCGGCTACGGCCTGCTGCGCGTCACCCGAGACCAGCGGTGGAAACCGGAGTATCTCGGCAACCCTGTCTTCAACCTGCTGCTCGGAACGCTTTTCGAGTGGGGCGTCGCGCTGCACGGGGTTGAATTAACGAAGGTCCGCAAAGGTGAGAAATCCATGGACGAGGTCCGTAAGGACTTGCGCGTGATCGGCAAGAAGGTCGTCAAGCAGGTTGGCAAGGATTACATCATCTTCCCTGCCCTGTCGGGCCCCGGGTGGAAGCACACCCTGGCCGCGAACGCGATAGCGAACCTCATCCGCAACTACTGGGCGTATCTGGTGATCTTCTGCGGGCACTTCCCCGACGGTGCGGAGAAGTTCACCCGCGAGGAATACGAGACGGAGTCGCACCCAGAGTGGTATTTGCGGCAGATGCTCGGTTCGGCGAATTTCACAGCCGGCCCACTGATGGCCTTCATGAGCGGCAACCTGTGCTACCAGATCGAGCACCACCTGTTCCCCGATCTGCCCAGCAACCGGTACGCCGAAATATCCGAGCGCGTCAAGGCTCTGTGCGACAAGTACGACCTGCCGTACACGACCGGATCCCTCCTGCACCAATACATGCAGACGTTCTGGACAATCGTCAAGCTGTCCGTCCCGAACAAATTCCTCGAAGCCACCTGCGACGACGCGCCCGAAACCAACTCCGAGCTTAAGTTCCGAATCCGTTCGGGCATCCGCGAAAGCTTCGGTGTCGATCCCAACACCGGTAGACGCCGCGGGCTGCGTACCGCGCTGCGCGAACTCCAGACAGGCGACGTCGCGACAACCTGAGCCGCCACGTGACTCAGCGCCACGTGTCGTCTTATGTGGATCGGGACGATCCGTCTGGGTGAATCAGGTTTGCGGTTGTGCCGGTCAGCAGGAGATCGAGGCCACGGTCGAGTTCGGTGGCGCCGTCATAGGATGCCAGGGCGGCTGCCAGCGCACGCAGCTGGGGGAATTCGGTGATCGGCAGCCGGTGCAGGCCAAGGCGCAGCACGTGGTCGGTTTCCTCGGGTCGTTCGACGACCTCCTGGAGCTCGTTGAGGATGTGGCCATGCAAGAAGCCGAACAGCAGCCGGTAAATATGCAGCGCGTCGACTCCGGAGAATCCGGCGAAGGTGAGCAGCGTGAGGACGTCTTCTAGCGGGCGCAGCATTCCCGGTGGTCGTTGCCCCAGCGGGGTGGCCAGGGGCCGAGTGACCAACAACGGCACCACGTTCGGGTGTGCCAGGGCCAACCGGCGGAAGTCATGTGCCACAGTGCGCAATTGGGCGGCCCAGTCCGGGTCGGCGGTGTCCACTGTTAGTTGGGCGAGCACGAGCTCGGCGACGCCGTCAAGCACGGCGGCCTTGTTGGGTACATGCCGGTAGAGCACCGTCGGATCCCGGCCCACCGCGTCGCTGAGCCGGCGAATGGACAATCTCTCCACGCCGTCGCGATCGATGATCCCCAGCGCGGTCTGCAGGATCAGCAAGCGGCTGATCTGTCCGTCGTTTTGGCCGGCGGCGCCGCCGGACGCGGCATCATCAGCGCCCCCACCGAGCCCGGTCAGCTGTCGCGTCATCGAAGCAGCCCTTCCGCTGTATATCGCATCTATCAACATCAAAGGCTAGCACCGTATGTCTACGTCGTTGACGGATGCCCTACACGGAGCATGCGCCGGCAAACACCCATCATCACCCCACGTCTGACTTGTACCAATTCCCGATAGTTGGGGGATCCTCAGAACGGACAGTTAGATTCGTTACCCCCTCCTGAGCGCCTGGGTCGTGGCCGCTTGCCGCCAGTTGTGCGACTCCCAATCCCCAACCCCTGAAGCTGAAGCTCACACCGGTGGTGGCATCGGCGACCTCGAGCTCCGCTGGATCGAAGACGATCGCGCTGTTGTTCACGAGATCCAGTCGCCAGAGTGGTAGCTTCGCGATTGCCTCGAGGTGAGCACGAACCTCCTCGGTAGTTGCGAACTTGGGGCCGCTGGCAACGGTCTGGTCTAGCCGATGAACCGTAAACTGCTGCGTGGATTGGTCCTCGACGCTGCTGGTCGCGGTGACTGCATACCCCAGCGGTTGCGATATCTCGTTGAGCCGATTGCACTCGCCGGCAACATCAGTTATGTGCTGCGCCTGCTCTTTGTCGATCATTCGGTCCCTCTCATCGGCATATCACCGACCCGTGATCATGGTGAACTGCAGACGGTCATCGGGGTGGGTAATTGGCCGCACGCCCAGCGGCACTGGTCGACTTGCCGCCCAGTTGCAGGAGGGGTGGGTCGTGCTGACGCGCTGTTCGACAAACCCCTAGCGCACCATTGCCGTACCGGCGAGGATGGGTCAGCGAGGGGACGGTGGTGGCACATATATTGCGGTGGCACATATCTTTTG
>JBEKNM010000479.1:0-4219 GCA_049522835.1 Mycobacterium sp. | reverse complement strand
CCGGTGCCCCGATCCTGCGGGCCGATGTCATGCCTGTGCTCCGTACTCTTTGCGCTCCCGTGCCGATCACATGGATCGTATCGTGGTACGGCGTTGTGACCTTGACCACGACATTACCGCCATGCTAAGCAGGTGCTCAGCACATTCTCGATCTCAACATCGGGCGGCGCTACCGCTTGCCGCCGAACACCGCCGATAAACCCAGCCCAGGGGGACGCAATCAGATGAGCGACTACGCCTCGATCGACTTCTTCACCGACCAGTCACTCGTCCCCGATCCTCACCCCTACTTCGACTATCTGCGCAGCCAAAATCCGGTGTTACGCCTACCCCACCACGGGGTCGTCGCTGTCACGGGCTACGAAGAAGCCACCGAGGTCTACAAGGACACCGATACGTTCTCAAACATCGTCGCGCTCGGCGGCCCGTTCCCGCCGCTGCCCTTCAAACCGGAGGGCGACGACATCAGCCCACAGATCGACCAACACCGCAATCAGTTCCCGATGTTCGAGCACATGGTCACCATGGATCCGCCGGACCACACTCGTGCCCGGTCGGTGCTGAGCCGGCTGCTGACACCGAGTCGGCTGAAGCACAACGAGGAGTTCATGTGGCGCCTCGCCGACCGGCAACTCGACGAGTTCCTCAGCAACGGTGAGTGCGAGTTCATCTCCGAATATTCCAAGCCGTTCGCCACGTTGGTGATCGCCGATCTGCTTGGCGTTCCAGAGGAGGATCACAAGGAGTTCCGTACTGTCTTGGGTGCCGATCGTCCAGGTGCGCGGGTGGGAGGACTCGATCACGAGTCGGTAGGCATCAACCCGCTGGAGTGGCTGGACGGCAAGTTCTGCTCCTACATCGAGGACCGCCGACGCGAACCGCGCAACGACGTGCTGACCGCGCTTGCGACCGCGAAGTATCCGGACGGATCGACACCCGAGGTCATCGAAGTGTCCCGCTCGGCCACGTTCCTTTTCGCCGCCGGACAAGAAACCACGGCGAAGCTGCTCAGCGCCGCGCTACAGGTGCTCGGCGACCGGCCTGACATACAGCAACAGCTGCGTGCGGACCGCAGCCTCATTCCCGGGTTCATCGAGGAATCACTACGGATCGACAGTCCCGTGAAGAGCGACTCACGGCTGGCCCGCAAAGCCACCACAATCGGCGGCGTCGACATAGCCCCTGGCACCGTGGTGATGGTGCTACCGGGTGCCGCCAATCGCGATCCGCGCCGCTTCGAGAACCCGCACGAGTTCGACCTCCGCAGAAAGAATGTCCGCGAGCACATGGCCTTTGCCAGAGGAGTCCACTCCTGCCCGGGCGGACCGCTTGCCCGGGTGGAGGGCCGTGTGTCGATCGAGCGCATCCTGGACCGCATGTCTCACATCGCAATTAACGAAGCCCACCACGGGCCGGCCACCGAGCGCCGCTACAACTATGAGCCGACGTACATCCTGCGCGGTCTGAGTAAACTGCACCTGCAC
Source organism: Mycobacterium sp. (assembly GCA_049522835.1). GTDB lineage: Bacteria > Actinomycetota > Actinomycetes > Mycobacteriales > Mycobacteriaceae > Mycobacterium. Next base: position 2,735 of record JBEKNM010000479.1, on the reverse strand, counting down.
TTCACTACCGCCGATTCAGTCGCGGCTGTGCACTGAGAATGGTTCGATCATCTGCCGCTGGACCCGCGCCGGACTATCCGGCATATGGTCACTGGCGGTGGATCAGTTACCGGGGTCCATCCAGTCACCGGATCCCGCTTACATCACCTCAGTGCCAGTGTTCGTCCCAGGGGCCATTCTGCCAGTGGTCGCGGTCGCGGTATTCACCGTCGCGCCAGTGGTCGTCGTGGCAGCGGCCCCCGTCCCAGTTGCTGCCCCACCCTGGATCCCAAAACTGGCCGGGGCACCAGTGATAATCCGGGAACGGCGCGGGTTGGGCCTGGGCGACGGCAGCCGCCCCCAAACCCGCGAGCCCTAAACCGGCGGTCATTACCACCGTTGATGCTGCGGCACGTGCGATGTTTTTCATGCCGAAAGCATTACCCGATTCAGTTGCGAATGAATCCTGCTCAGCGGCGAGTTTGCTAAGAAATCCTGGGCAGAGCTTCCTCGGACGTGTGTGAGCGTGGGTCTTCTTCTGTTCCCGGCCACGGGTGGACCACGGCGCAGATCGCCGAGGACCTCCAAATCGCAGAATCCACGGTGAAGTCGAGGCTGCATTTCACCCTGCGAACGCTACGGCTGCATTCCAAGACAGCCCGCCCGCTGTGCACTCGACGCCTGGAGCCACCAACGCCTGCGAGACGGTGCGCCGCCGTCCCTGCAGGCCGACTCATATGGCACGCGACGCAGATCGGCGGGGTGCTGGACCCCACTCCCCCGGCGCGGGCGGCATCCGCGAATGATGACCTCGGCCGAACGGATCCTCGCCGCCGTGGCACGTGAAAGCTTTCCACTGCCTGCTGCGCTGCTGACGATGCTGACAACCTGGTTGGACAGGTAGGTGAGAACTGAGCAGGAAGCCAGACTTCGGGTTCTTATTGCGCGCGTTAGGCCGAATGCGACTTGAGCGCTGCACCATCAGGACCCCGGAATTGTATTGGTGAAGCTTTCGCCGCGAACAGACCCCCAGGGCTCGCTTTCGTTGTTGAGGGTCACTGCCGTGGCCTCGTCGATCAGTTCGGCGAGTTGGTCTTCGGGGTCGTCGATATGGGCCAGGTAGGGGCGGGTGGCCGCCAACACGCCGGCACCGAGTAGCACCGTGGCGGTGCCCATCCAGAAGGGTAGGTGGGCGTTGAACGTCTCACCCAGCAGGCCGGCCAGCCAGGGCGCGACCGCGGCGCCGCCGAATCGCAGGAAGCTGTATCCCGCGGAGGCGACGCCCCTTTCGACGGGTGCGGCCTTCATCACGGTCTGGGTGATCAAGGGGTTGTTGACGCCGATGAACACCCCGGAGATCACGACGCAGGTGGCCAGGACGGCCTTGACGTCGGTTCCGATCGCCATCACGGCCAGCAGCGCCGACAACGCCAGCAGGTTGACGATCAGCACCCGCACGGTGCCGAACCGGCGCTGCAGCGCGGGCGCCGCCACGACGGAGGCGAACGCCAGTGCCAGACCCCAGCCGAAGAAGATCAGCCCGATCTGGTGTGCGCTCATGGCGAGCGGGAACGGGGCGAACGCCACCAACGTCAAAATGCCGAAGTTGTAGAGCAGCGCGGTGATTCCGACGCCCAGCAGGCCACGGTGTCTAAGGGCACGGAATGGGTCGAGCAGGCTGGTGGCGTGCTGCGCGCGCGGCGTCGCGGGTAACAGGAAAGCCGTGACGACGAGCGCGACGGCCATCAGCGCGCAGACCCCGAAGAACGGGCCACGCCACGAGATCGACCCCAGCACCCCGCCGACGAATGGGCCGACGGCGATGCCCAGCCCCAGGGCAGCCTCGTACAGGATGATCGCTTGCGCCACCGACCCTTGGGCCGAGGAGACGATGGTGGCCAGCGCGGTCGCGACGAACAGCGCATTGCCCAGGCCCCACAGTGCTCGCCAGCCCACGATGCCCATCACCGAGTCCGACATACCGGCCAGGCCCGCGCCGGCGATGATTATCAGAAGACCAAGCAGCAGAGTGTGTTTCGGCCCGATGCGGCTGGACACCACACCGGTGATCAGCATCGCCACACCCATCACCGCCATGTAGCTGGTGAACAGTAGCGACACCTGCGACGGCGACGCGTTGAGGGTGTCGGCGATGGGTTTGAGGATCGGATCCACCAGGCCGATGCCCATGAACCCGACCACGGATGCAAAGGCAACGGCCCAGACGGCCTTGGGTTGGCGCCACATGGGGCGGGGTTCTCCTCTTCAGGTGTCAGGTGTCGGGTGTCGGGTGTCGGGTGTCGGGTGTCGGGTGAGGTTGTCGGCTGGAATCAGCGGCGCCGCTGCGCGTCGTCGAGCAGACCGCGCATGATCCGTACCGCCTCGGCGAGGGTTTGACGGTCAGCGTCATCGAGCCGCGCCAGGTGTTGATCGATCGCGGCGCCGCGTTCGGCATGAACCTGAGCCAACACCGAACGGCCGTCGGCTGTGATGTGGATCCGGACGGACCTCGCGTCGGCGGAATCGGTCGTCCGTGACACCAGGCCTACGTCCTCAAGCAGGCGGACCTGCGTGCTCATGGTCGACTGTGAGCAGTAATCGAACGCCGCCAGGTCGGACACCCGCGCCGGGCCCTGCTCGTCGATTGCCGACAGCAGGCGGGCGCGGGCGTAGGGCAGTAGCGTCCTCACCCGGCTGGGTGGCCAACCGGTGGATTCTGGCGACCACGGCCACGAGATCGGCCGCCAGAGCGGTGT
>JBEKNM010000478.1:0-4220 GCA_049522835.1 Mycobacterium sp. | reverse complement strand
AGGCACACCCCCAGCGCCACCGACAGCGGTCCCGCGGCGGCGATCTCGGTGAAGCCGTTCATTGCTGTCCTGGCGAGCCCTGGCTCGCCCCAACAGGACGAGCTTCGTGCGCCACCCGCTGCACGACGGGCAGCAGATCCTCAGCAAGCAGTTCACGCAATAACACCGCCGCGACCCGGTGCTGGCGGTCCAGTACCAGTGTCGACGGAATGACCGTGGTGGGGTACTTGCCGCCGAAAGCGATCATGGTGCGCATCGGCGGGTCGTAGATCGACGGGAACGTCACATGCCGGTCGTTGACAAAATCTTGGGCTGCCTGCCGACCGTTGTCGCGGACATCGATGCCAAGGAAGGACACTCCTGAGGTCCGGGTGGCGTCATAGACCTGCTGCAGTTGGGTGACCTCAGCCCGGCATGGCCCGCACCATTGTCCCCACACGTTGACGACGACGACCTGACCGGGGAAGTCGTCCAGTGAAAGCGTGCGCGTGGGATCGGCCAGGTCGGGCCCGAAAAGCGGCCCCGGGCGGCCGCGGCTCGCGGGCGGCTCGTAGAAGATGTCGGTCTTTCCGCCGGGCGAGACGAATTCGAAGGTGCCGCCTTGCGCTACCGCATCGCGACCAGAGCACCCTGCGAGCAGCCCGGGGAGCAGCGCCGCCAGCACTGCCCCGGCGATCGCCAGCCGCCGCATGCTCAACAGCCCGCCGGTTGGGAATACTCCACGTCGACCAAGCGGTCACCGTCGTAGACCAGGGTGGTCAACGAGGCGAGGTCGCATTCTCGTCGCCGCGGGTCGTGCCAGAGCTTCTTGCCGGTCAGGTATTGCCGCAGCGTCCAGACCGGCAGTTGGTGGCTGACGCACACCACCTCGTGGCCGGCGCCACGGGCTCGGGCCTTGGCCACCGCGGTCGACATTCGGTCTGCGATCTGAACGTAGGGCTCACCCCAGGACGGCCGGAACGGATTGCGCAACTGCCACCAGAATCGCGGGTCCCGCCAGGCACCGTCGCCCGGGCCGACCCGGCGGCCCTCGAAGAAATTGGCCGATTCGATCAGGTCGGCGTCGGTGTCGACCGGCAGGTTGTGCCTGGCGGCGATGGGCGCGGCCGTTTCCTGTGCCCGCTGCAGGGGGGAGGCGATGACCGCGGCGATGTCGCGCTCGGCCAGCGCGTCGGCGACGGCCTCAGCTTGGGCCTTGCCCCTTTCGGAGAGGTGGAATCCGGGCAGTCGGCCATAGAGGATGGCGTCAGGGTTGTACACCTCGCCGTGCCGCATGACGTGAACCCGTGTTTGCTCGGCCATCAGGATTCCAGGTCCCGCGCTGCGGCGCGGGCCGCAGCCGGCAGGGCATCGGAGATCCGGTCAAACGCGGCGTCATCGAGGGCGGCGGAGACGAACCACGCCTCGAAGGCACTGCACGGTGGATAGACGCCCGCGTCCAGCAGGGCGTGAAAGAACGCCGGATAGCACCAGGTCTGGCTGTTGTGCGCCGACGCGAAGTCGGTCACCGGCGCTTCGCTGAAGAACACGCTGAGCATATTGCCTGCCCGCGGAATCTGGTGCGGCACACCGGCATCTGTCAGCGCCCTGGATAACAGCCCAGCCAGGCGGTCAGCGTTGCTGTTCAGTGCCGCGTAGACCGCCTGGTCGGCGGTCTGCAGCGTGGCCAGCCCGGCGGCCACCGCCACCGGGTTACCGGACAAGGTCCCGGCCTGATACACCGGCCCCAGCGGCGCCAGCCGCTCCATCACTTCGACTCGCCCGCCGAACGCGGCCGCCGGCAGTCCGCCACTCATCACTTTGCCGAATGTGAACAGGTCAGCATCGACCGGATCGATTCCATACCAACCACTTCGGCTGACCCGGAAGCCCGTCATCACCTCGTCGAGGATCAGCAGCGCGCCGTGCTCGGCGGTGATCGCGCGCAGCGCCGCGTTGTACCCGGGCGCGGGCGGCACGACTCCCATATTGCCGGGGCTCGCTTCGGTGATCACCCCGGCGATCTGGTCGCCGAACTGCGCGAACGTCTGCCGCACGGCATCGATATCGTTGTAGGGCAACACAATTGTGTCGGCAGCCGCGGCGCCGGTGACTCCAGGCGAGGATGGCAGGCCCAGCGTTGCCACGCCCGAACCCGCGTCGGCCAGCAGCGCGTCCACATGCCCGTGGTAGCAGCCGGAGAATTTGACGATCTTGGCCCGGCCGGTGAACCCGCGGGCCAGCCGAACCGCGCTCATGGTGGCCTCAGTGCCGGAGTTCACCAGCCGGATGCGTTCGACCGGTGTCACTCGCCCGATGATCTCGGCGGCCAGCTGCGACTCGCCCGGCGTCGGCGCTCCGAACGATAAGCCATTGGCGGCGGCCTTGGTGACGGCCTCGACGACGGCGGGGTGGGCGTGGCCGAGGATCATGGGACCCCACGAGCAGACCAGATCGACGTAGCGGTTGCCGTCGACATCGGTGAGCCAGCAGCCATGCGCCTTGGCGATGAAGCGCGGCGTGCCGCCCACCGCGGTGAAGGCCCGTACCGGGGAGTTCACCCCGCCGGGGATGACTGCGCAGGCCTCCTCGAACAGCTGGGCCGAGGTGCGCACGGCTGGGCCCGCCTGTGGGGTGGCCTGGTCAGTGCTGCCCATGACGACCAGTGTTCCAGCCGCCGCCGGACGTTCAACTACAGGGTGTAAGAGTTGTACGGGTTGAAGTGGGCCGGCGCCGACGAGTTGGATAGTGGTATGCAACTATCGCAACGGCTGGCCCGGTTCAATCGGCACGTCACCAACCCCATTCAGCGGATGTGGGCCGGCTGGGCCCCGTCGTTCGCCATCATCGAGCATGTCGGACGGCGCTCCGGAAAGCCTTACCGCACGCCGGTGAATGCGTTGACCGCCACCATCGATGGCAAACCCGGCGTGGCGATCCTGCTGACCTACGGCCCGGACCGCGACTGGTTGAAGAACATCACCGCCGCCGAAGGCGGGCGGATACGCCGCAACGGCAAGACGTTCGGCATCACCGACCCGCAAGTCGTCACCAAGGCCGAGGCAGCGTCGCATGTCGTCCGCGGGCGGCGGATGTTCGCACGTCTGCCGTTCGAGCAGGCGGTTCTATTCACTCTCACGCCCTGAGACCGGAGCGGTTCACGGGCTGATGCGCATCACCGAGTCGGTCGGACGGCAGTGGAGCGCAAGCGAATCCGGCTAAAGCGGGGCAATCTGCTTATTCCCTCGCAGGGTTTTGGCGCTGAACACCGATCCGGTTCCGGGCGCGCGCGACGACGTACAGCGCAATCACCACGACCCAGGACAACAGGCTGAGCCAGAGCTGACCGCGCGCTGAGCGGTCGAAAGCCATCTGCACCAGCACGGTGGTGATTCCGACCAGAGTGAGGACCGACAGCACCGGGAAAAACCACATCTTCACCCGCAGCTTTTCCGGAGGTGTCCGGCGGCGCAGGATTATCTGCGACAGCGCGATCAGCCAGTAGACGAACAAGATGATGGCGCCAGACGAGTTGAGCAGGAAAAGGAACACTGTGCCGGGCGCGACCCAGGCCATGATGACGCACAGGAATCCGACCGTCGACGAGAACAAGATGGCTATATAGGGAACTCCACGCCCACTGAGCTTGACCAGCTGGGGCGGCGCTTCCTGGCGGGCAGCCAGCACGAAAAGCATGCGCGACGAGGTGTATAGGCCCGAGTTCAGACAGGACAGCACCGCGGTGAGCACCACTGCGTTCATGACCTGATCCGCCCAGGGAAGACCCATGTGCTTGAGTGCGGCGACGTACGGCGATGCCCCCAGCTCGACTGAGTTCCACGGCAGGATGACGACCAGCAGAAAGACCGAGCCGACGAAGAAGATCGCGATGCGCGCGACCACCGATCTCGTTGCTCGCTGGACCGCGAGTTCCGGGTCACGGCTTTCGGCGGCCGCGACAGTGACGACCTCCGCGCCGACCATGGAAAAGATCACCACCACAATCGCCGCGAAAACAGCCCCGACGCCTTTCGGAAAAAATCCGCCTCGCGAGGTGAGGTTGGAAAAGTCGCCGTGCTGGCCCGGCATGAACCCGAGGGCAAAGACCGTGCCGACGAAGAGAAAGATCACGATCGTCACGACTTTGATTCCGGCGAACCAGAATTCGAACTCGCCGAAGGAAGACACCGAGAACAAGTTGGTCGCAGTCATCAGCAGCATCAGACACAGCGACGTCAGCC
>JBEKNM010000477.1:0-4229 GCA_049522835.1 Mycobacterium sp. | reverse complement strand
ATGCACTGCGGCTCGCCGCCGTCGGGATCGACGCGCCAGATCTCGTTGGCGCCCATCACCGGGAAATACAGCAGGCCGTCCGGGCCGACCTCCATCGCATTCGGTGAGGGCACGTTCTCCAGCAGCACCCGTGGCGGACCGCCGCCCAGGTCGAATTCCAGCAGGCGCCCGCCCTCACGGCATTCACCGATGAACAACCGGCCCCGATGAACGGTGATGCCGTTGGCTGACGGAACGTCGTCGCGCAGCACCCTGGTTCGGCCCGCGGTGTCGAGCATGCTGACCCGGCCGTCCATGACCTCGGTCGCATAGAGGTTGCCGCTCGAGTCGAACGCGACGTCGTCGGGCGCCACGATCTCGCCGCCCTTGGCACTCACAGTCACCAGTTGCCCGGTGCGGTGATCCAGCGCGCTGATCTGACTGCCGGTCACCTGAGCGATGTAGATGCGCCCATCCGGGCCGGTGCGCAGACCGTTGGCGCCGAACAGGCGACTCGGGGCGGTGACCCGCTCGAGTCGCCAGCCCTCCGCGACTTCGACCGGGTGGGGCCCGGGAATCGGGGAAGCATACCGGGATGGCTGCGCCGCGATGGCCCTTGAAATGGACATGTCTCGCCGAGATCCTTCCCATTAGACGGAAGTGCCCGTTTGGGCCGGACGTTATCAAAGTCCTGCTAGTCCAGACAATAGCCGCCACTGGATTGCGATCGACCTTGACAGCGGCGTCTGCCGATGGGAATAGTGTTTTCCAACGGACAGAACCCAATATCTTGTCCGGACAAAATTCAGCACATCCCGTCGCGGGCGGTAGTGGAGTCCGCGGCAGACGGAAGCAGGCCATGGAGGACTTGCTCAGACTCGACGGTCGCATCGTGGTGGTTTCCGGTGCCGGCGGCGGTGGCATCGGCACGACCGTGACGGCGATGACCGCCCGGGCGGGGGCCACCGTGATCGCGGTGAGCCGCTCGAAGGAGAACCTCGACGAGCACGTCGTTCCGCTGGCGCAACAGGGTCTGGCGGTCGTGCCCGTTGCGGCCGACGCATCGACCGACGAGGGCATCGCCGCGGTGATCGACCAAACGCGGCGTGCCGATGGCAGCCTGTACGGTCTGGTCAATGTCGCCGGCGGCGCTGAGCCGTCGACGTGGATGCCGTCGACCCGGGTGACGCGCAGCGACTGGCGCAAGATCTTCACCGACAATCTTGAGACGGCGTTTTTCATGAGCCGGGCCGTCGCGGCCGAACTGGTCGCGCAGCAGCGGCCCGGGTCGATCGTTTCGATCTCCTCGATCAGCGGCATGAACACCGCGCCGTTTCACATCGCCTACGGGACCGCCAAGGCCGCGGTGACCGCGATGACCCGCACCATGGCGCTCGAGCTGGCGCTGGCCGGAATCCGGGTGAATGCCGTGGCGCCGGGCGTCACCGAGACCGCGGCCTCGCGCACCTACGTCGAGGCGGACCCGGACCGGGATCGGCAGGCGATCGCGATGGGCCGGCGCGGGCGGCCCGAGGAACAGGCCGGCGCCATCCTTTTCCTTCTCTCGGAGTTGTCGAGCTACATCACCGGCCAGACGCTGCTCGTCGACGGTGGGCTTGACCTCAAATGGACCCATCTCGGCGCCGACAACACCTCGCTGTTTCTCAAAGACGAATCCTTCCGCGCGGCTATTAGGAGGATGTGATGACCGATCTGGCCAAAGATGCGAATCCCGCAGCGGCCGAGGAACTGTCGAAACCGATGACAATCGGCGCCGAGGCGTACATCAGCGAGAACTATGCCCGTGCCGAGCGCGACAAGCTATGGCGAAAAGTCTGGCAGCAGGTCGGCCGCGTCGAAGAGCTGCCCGAGGTGGGCAGTTACCTGACCTACGACATTCTCGACGACTCGATCATCGTGGTACGCACCGGCCGGAACGAATCGGACGGATTTCGGGCCCACCACAACGTCTGCATGCACCGCGGCCGTCGGCTGATCGACACACCCGAGGGCGCTAAGAACGCCTGTGGCCGCACCCGTAAGTCTTTCGTCTGCGGCTTCCACGGCTGGACCTATGCCCTGGACGGGGCGTGCACTCACATCCGCGAACAACAGGACTGGCATGACGCGCTGACTCCAGACAACACCCACCTTCGGCCGGTCAAAGTCGATACCTGGGGCGGCTGGTTGTGGATCAATATGGACCCCGACTGCGAGCCGCTGGCCGATTACCTGTTTCCCGCCGCAAAGATTCTCGACCCGTTCGGCCTGGAGAACATGCGCTACAAGTGGCGCAAGTGGTTGTCCTTCGATTGTAACTGGAAAGTCGCGATGGAGGCCTTCAACGAGACCTACCACGTCTACACGACGCATCCGGAGTTCAACAAGTTCGGCGAATTCAAGGGATGGGCCAAGACACAAGGCAAACACAGCAACATCGGCTATGACGCTCCAGAGGATATGGAGGCCACCAAGTCGAAGATCCGGCTCGGCACCGGCGCCGATCCGCGTGTGTCGACCGCAGAGATGCAGGTGTACACGATGGAGGAGACCAACGCCACGACCACCCAGACGCTGGTGAACGCCGCCAAGCGGCTGGTTGACGAATTGCCCGAGGGCACACCGGCCGACAAAGTTCTCGAGCACTGGCTGGCGTCAGCGCGCCGCGATGACGAAGCCCGCGGCGTGATCTGGCCGACGATTCCATCTGACATCCTCGGACAGGCCGGCACCGCGTGGCAGGTCTTTCCGAACTTCCAAATTGGGCAGGGCCTGACCAGCGCGCTGTGCTATAGCGCCCGGCCGCACCCCAGCTACAACCCCGACAAGTGCATCTTCGAGGTGTCGGTGTTCGAATTGTTCCCGAAAGGCCAAGAACCCCAGACGCGGTGGGAGGACACACCGGTCGGTGACCCCGGGTGGCGGTCGGTTTTGCCCCAGGACTTCTCCAATATGGCCGCCGTGCAGCAGGGCATGAAATCCCTTGGCTTCCCCGGCACCAAGCCCAACCCGTACCGCGAACGCAGCACCGTCAATCTGCACTACCAACTGTCGAAGTACATGGGTACCGGCGAGCCCCAAGAACTTCCAAGTGAGGAGCCCCCACCGGCATGACGATGTACCAAGACAATTGCGGACCAACGCAGACGCCCGACGACATCGACATTGACACGCTGCGTAAGCAATATCGGCAGGAGCGAGATAAGCGGCTGCGTCCGGAGGGCTCGAAGCAGTACTTGGAACTCAAGGACGACTTCGCAGAATTCGCCGAGGTCGATCCCCACACGCCGGTGACGCCGCGCAGGCCGATCGACGAGAACATCGAGGTCGCGGTTCTCGGCGGCGGCCTCACCGGGTTGTTGGCCGGCGCGTACCTCAAGAAGGCAGGCGTCGATGACGTGCACATCGTCGAGATGGGCGGGGACTTCGGCGGAGTCTGGTACTGGAATCGTTTCCCGGGAATCCAGTGCGACAACGACGCCTACTGCTACATCCCGATGCTGGAAGAACTCAACTACATTCCGTCGAAGAAGTTCGCCGACGGCGCCGAGATCTACGAGCACTGCCGTCGCATCGCAAAGCATTTCGGGCTCTACGACGGCGCAATCTTCTCCACCCAGGTTCGCGCGGTGCGTTGGGATGAGACGATCAAGCGCTGGCGGTTGAGTACTAATCGCGGTGACGACATTCGTGCCCGGTTCTTGGTGATGGCACAGGGCTCGTTCAACCGGCCGAAGCTCCCAGGCATCCCCGGTATCAAGGACTTCAAGGGACATACATTCCATTCCGCTCGCTGGGACTACGACTACACGGGTGGGGATTCCAACGGCGGACTGCACAAGCTGCATGACAAGCGTGTTGCGCTTGTCGGTACTGGTGCGACCGGCGTGCAGCTGGTTCCGCATCTGGGCCGAGACGCCCAGCACCTCTACGTCTTTCAGCGCACGCCCTCATCGGTGGACGTGCGAGGCAACGAGCCGACGGACCCACAGTGGGCGGCTTCCCTGCAGCCTGGCTGGCAGGAGGAACGCAAGCGCAACTTTCACCGGTGGTCACCGTTGGGGGAAGGTGCGGTGTTCGACGAGCCAGATATGGTCTGCGATTTCTGGACTGAACTCGGGCGCAACCTGACCGCGCGGATTGCGGCCGCCGACGATCCGGCAGCACTGACCATCGAGCAGATCATGGTGATCCGCGAAGAAGAGGATTACAAGGTGATGGAGCGGTTGCGGCGCCGCGTCGGGGAGCTC
>JBEKNM010000476.1:0-4231 GCA_049522835.1 Mycobacterium sp. | reverse complement strand
CCCGGACTGTCGAGCCATCTACCCGAAAAGTCCTGGCTGTCGAAGCAAACTTCGAGGGTCCAGTCGAGCTGCCTGCTTGCTTGAACCGATTCGCGCGCGATTACGTATCCAGGAGAGAGACCAGCTGAAGCGAAGTATCCGGCCACCCACCGGCCGAATCGCTCAGGATCGGAGGGCGGATGGAAGATCGTGATCGCGCTTGCGCCGACACGCATGGCGTTTGTCTATCACCCCTGCCCTGTCGCCTTGCTGTCGTCACAAATTGAAGCGTGGGGGACGAACCGACCCGGAAGCCGATCTCGAGATATGCCCGGATATAAAGATTCGGAACAGCGAGTGCCGATAGCGGACCCGCCGTCGATTCGGCCGCTTCGGGTCCTTGTTGTCGGCGCCGGTGCGAGCGGCATTTCGGTTGCCCGGGGATTGCTGCGGGACGGCCACGATGTCACCGTCTTCGACCAGCGCACGGATACCCGGGCAGGTGGCGGCGCTGTGACCATCTGGCCCAATGGCGAGACAGTCCTGCGGCAGCTGGGCGTCGACATGGATGGGGCCGGTCAACTCCTGTCCAGCGTGCGGGTGTTGACGTCTGCGGGGCATCGGCTCGCCACCTTGGATGTGACCGCGATGGTGAAGCGGCTGGGCGCACCTGTTCGGATGGTCCCACGTCGGGTTTTGCTGGAGAGGCTGCTGGCGGGTTTTCCGACCGATCGCATCCGGTGCAACTCCCGCGCGGTCAAGGTCGTCGATGCACCCAATGGGGTGCAGGTCGAGTTCGAAGACGGAAGCTTGGCCGAAGGTGATCTATTGATCGGTGCGGATGGCTTGCATTCGATAGTTCGTGAGGTCGTCGGTGCGCAGGCCGCGGAGCCGACCGGCTGGTGCAGTTGGCAGGGACTGGTCACCCTTCCGGAAGTCACCGACAAGCATGTCGCATTGATCGTGGTTGGTGAGCACGGAAACACCGGCCTCTGGCCGGCGGGAGGCTCTGAGGTGCAGTGGTGGTTCGACTTGCCATGGTCCTACGACTTCGTCAGGCCACAGCGTCCGCTCGACGTAATCCGGTCCAATTTCAGTGGCTGGTCCGACTCGGTCGACCTGGTACTCGCGAAATTGACCGACGAAGATCTGGCACGCTCGCCATACCCCCATTTTCGGCATCCGATTCCGCGCGCGTTGGGCACCGGCGCGCTGACCTTGCTCGGCGATGCCGCACACACCATGCCGCCCACTCTCGCGCAAGGAACCAATCAGGCTCTGCTCGACTCAATGGTCTTGTGCAAGGCGCTTTCGGATTTCCGCACACGGACGACCGGCAGCAACGCTGACCTTTCGAAGGCGCTGCGCTGGTACGAGAAGACCAGACGGCGCCAGGTGAGCGCCGTGTCCCGGGTCGCGTCGTTGCAGGTAGCCCAACGTGAATCGGTACTACGACCGGCGGCGCTGCTGTCCGACCGATTCCATACTTGGTATTTGACGACATTTCTGCGTTGGACAAGCCATGGGCGGATGTCCGCGCAGATCGGTAAAGACCTCGAGGCGGCAACGACCATCGCGTGCGGTCAGTGAACGAGACCAGAACTGCCGGACTGCAACCGGCGCGCACCCCGCTCGATGCTGTACGAGTAAGAGGTGATGTCGACGCGCCGTCGCGCTGGCTCTGGCTCGTCAAGTGGTGCGTGCTGGCCGTCCCGCACTACCCCATCTTGATACTTCTCTACCTGGTGTATCCGCTGCTGACGGTCGTTGCCGGTGTCGCGATCTTGTTCACCGGACGGTATCCACGCCCCATCTTCGACTTCAACGTCGGAGTGCTGCGCTGGTCGTGGCGAGTCATGAACTATCGATTCCCGATGAACAGCACCGACAAATACCCGCCGTTCACGCTTGCATCAAGGCCCGACTACCCAGGCGATCTCGAAGTCGTTTATCCGGAGCACCTCACAAGGTGGGCTGTGCTGGTGAAGTGGTGGCTGTTGGCGCTCCCGCAGATACTGCTGTGCTGGGCGTTGGAGCCGCTGCTGCAGGTGCTTACCGTTATCGCCGCGGTGGCCTTGTTGTGCACCGGAACGATCCAGCAGGGGATGTTCGATCTGCTCATGGGCATTGTTCGATGGCGTTACCGGGTGGCAGCGTATGTTTCGTTGATGTCCGATGAATATCCGCCGTTCCGACTGGATCTAGGTAACAGTTGACGCGTCGTAATCCGTTGTTCCCGTACGTGTATAGATTCGGGATGCCGGTTTTCGACCGGCTGTTCTATCGCCGGTACCGCCGAGAGGCGATACGCAATGCCGTCGGCCGGCTGCTGATTGTCGGTCTCGGCCCGGGAACCGATCTGCTGTTTCTCCCGCCTGCGGTGACGTCGGTCGCCGCAGTGGAGCCGGACGCGCCGTTCCGGCGGATGGCGTCCCGCCTCGCTCGCCGCCACGGCATTGCCGTCGATATCGTCGGTGGGGTTGGCGAATCTATTCCGTTCCCGGACAATAGTTTTGACTCGGTGCACGTCGGCCTGGTGTTGTGCTCGGTCAACGATGTTGCTGCGACGCTGGGCGAGATCCGCCGTGTTCTCGCACCTGGCGGCAGGTTGGTCGTCCTCGAGCACGTTCGCGGGGAGGGGCTGATGGGTCGGTTCCAGGACCTGATCGCCCGGCCGTGGGCTTGGTTGTCCGGCGGTTGCGAGCCGAACCGCCGAACAGTCGACGCCATCGCCGCGGCCGGCTTCGACACCAGCGGATTACGCAGAATCCGACGAACCCCGGTGCCGCCACCGTGCACCCCTCATCTGCAAGGGATCGCCACTGTGATCGAGGGCGATGCTTGAAATCCGTGGATCGGTTCGCGAAAGGGCGTATTCTCGCGTTCCATGAGACGTGTGAGCTAGATCACACTGAACGCAGGGGGTGTGCCTGCCGTTAGTCAGATGTCGGGCCGTTAACGAAGGGACTGTGACGATGAATTTTTCGGTATTGGCGCCCGAGATCAATTCGGCGCGGATGTTCGCTGGTGCGGGTTCGGCTCCGATATTGACTGCGGCGACGGCGTGGGATGGGTTGGCCTCCGAGTTGGGGTCTGCGGCGTCGTCGTTTTCGTCGGTGACGTCGGGGTTGGCGAGTCAGGCGTGGCAGGGTGCGGCGTCGGCGGCGATGACGGCTGCGGCGGCTCCGTATGCGGGGTGGTTGAGTGCGGCGGCGGCTCGGGCGACGGACTCGGCCGGGCAGGCCCGGGCGGTGGCCGGTGCGTTTGAGGCCGCGCAGGCGGCGACCGTGCATCCGTCGCTGGTGGCGGCCAACCGGAATGGGTTGGTGCAGTTAGTGATGTCGAATCTCTTCGGGCAAAATGCGCCGGCGATTGCGGCCGTTGAAGCCGAGTATGAGCAGATGTGGGCCCAGGACGTGGCCGCGATGACTGGTTACCACGCAGGGGCCTCGGCGGCCGCCGCGCAGCTGTCGCCGGCGCTACAGTCCTTGAATGGTCTGGCGAGCCGGCTCGCCGGAGTTCTGGGTCTCAATCCGGTCGTCAACCCCGTGCCCGGCAATCCGAACTTGATGAGCCAAACCCTCAATCTCGGAAACCTGCTATCGATCAATTCTTTCGCCGACACCGGCAACAACTTCGATGCCGCCATTTTCTCGAGCCCGGTCCTGAACGCCACCTTTACTTCCGGGGCCGAACCCGCATTGGGTTTGGGAGTGACCGGACAGACACTGATCAGTTTTCAAAGTCCAGCCCTCCCGGCCCTGGGCAATGGGATCGCCCTGCCCTTCACCGACCCCCTGTCCCCGCTGTTTGCCGCGCTTCTCCCACTGAACTTCTGAGGCCGGCGAGCGTCCTATGCCCGCCTAAGAGCCAGTCTGTCTTGTTAGGCGCCCGTTCTCGGCTGAAAATGGGGCGGTGGTCGCCTTGCGACGCCGTGTCCGTCGTCGGCACTGCCGCAGGATTTGCCAGTCTTTGATCCTGGCGATGACGTGTTCGACGCGGGCGCGGATACGCCGGTGTTTCCGGTAGTGGTCGTCGCGGATGATCCGGCCGTCAGTTGCTCGGCGTGGACTGGTGATCGTGTTGATGCCACGGTAGTCGCCGTCGCCCAGGATTGGCCGGGTGCCGTCAAGCAGATGGGCGACGGTGCGGCGGGCCACGACGACATCATTGCGATTACCGGGCCAACACGGGCCAACGGCTATGACGCGACGGTTGTTGGCGTTGATGAGGATCTGGGTGTTGACGCTGC
>JBEKNM010000475.1:0-4233 GCA_049522835.1 Mycobacterium sp. | reverse complement strand
CTGGCAGTGATCGCTGCGACCGCCGGTCTCGGTGGCGGTAACTTCGCCTCGTCGATGGCCAACATCTCGTTCTTCTACCCGGAGCAGGACAAGGGCTGGGCGCTGGGCCTCAACGCGGCCGGCGGCAACATCGGCGTGGCGGTGGTGCAGAAGATCATCCCGCCAATCGTGGTCGCCGGGGGCGGTATCGCACTGTCGCGTGCCGGCCTGTTCTACGTCCCCCTGGCGGTCGTCGCCGCGGTATGTGCATTCCTGTTCATGAACAACCTCAGCGAGGCGAAAGCGGATGTGAAGCCGGTTTGGCAGTCGCTGCGGCATCCCGACACCTGGATCATGTCGCTGTTGTACGTCGGCACTTTCGGGTCCTTCATCGGCTACTCGGCGGCGTTTCCGACATTGCTCAAGACCGTGTTCGGCCGCGGTGATATCGCATTGACTTGGGCCTTTCTGGGCGCAGGTATCGGGTCGGTCATACGTCCGCTGGGCGGCAAGCTCTCCGACCGCATCGGCGGGGCCCGCGTCACCGCGGCTAGCTTCGTCATGCTCGCCGCCGGGGCAGCGGCAGCGCTCTGGTCAGTCGAAGCGGTCAACCTGCCGGCCTTCTTCGCCAGCTTCATGTTCTTGTTCGTCGCCACCGGTATCGGCAACGGCTCGACCTACCGGATGATCTCGCGAATTTTCAAAATGAAAGGCGAACTGGCCGGTGGCGACCCCGACACCATGGTGAAGATGCGCCGCCAGGCTGCAGGGGCGTTGGGGGTCATCTCCTCGATCGGCGCCTTCGGCGGGTTTGCCGTGCCGTTGGCCTACGCCTGGTCGAAGTCGCAGTTCGGCAGCATCGAACCCGCGCTGCGTTTCTATGTAGCGTTCTTCCTCGCCCTGCTCGTCGTGACCTGGTACTGCTACCTGCGCAAGAAAACCGGTCTGGGGCAGTCGGGCGTTTAGCGGTTCCCGTAATTCGCCTACCTCGGCCTACTTAGTCCAGGGGCTGTAGTCGGCGATCAGCTCTTCCCGGAGCGGGCGCTGGTCGAGTGGCACGTGCTCCAGGTTGATCCGGATCCGGTACCAGATCGAACTCGGTCCGCGCATGCCGTCAACCAGCACATCGGCCGGCTGCAGTCGCTCGGCCGCAGCGGGGTAGCGGTCGCGCCAGGTGTCCAAGGCGGCCATCGCTTCGTCTTTTGTTTTAGTGCGGGCGATCTCGATGAGCGGCTTGGCGGACTGGCGCCTGCCGTCGGGACGCTTCCCCGATCCTTTCGGCGCCTTCTCCGGGGGGCCCATTTCCTCGGCCAGCACCAACAGCCGGTCGAGCTCTCCGACGGCGTCATCCATCCCGGCCCACGGGTCACCCAATTCGGCCAGCCTGCCGGGCACGGTGGCCACGGTGAACGCTTCTGGCTTGCAGTCGGCGACTTCGTCCCAGTGCAGCGGGGTGGACACCCGGGCATCCGGAGTGGCTCGCACCGAGTAGGCCGACGCGACCGTGCGGTCTTTGGCGTTCTGGTTGAAGTCGACGAATACTCCTTCGCGTTCTTCCTTCCACCAGCGGCTGGTTGCCAGATTGGGCGCTCGGCGCTCGACCTCGCGAGCAACGGTCTGGGCGGCCAGTCGTACCTGAGGGAACTTCCACCGCGGCGCGATCCGGGCATAGACATGAAAGCCGCGTGACCCGGATGTTTTCGGCCAGGCGGTAAGCCCATAGTCCTCCAACACCTCGCGGACCACCAGCGCGACGTCGACGATCCGCTGCCACGTGACGCCCGGCATCGGGTCAAGGTCGACCCGCAGCTCGTCGGGGTGATCGAGATCCCCGGCGAGCACCGGATGCGGGTTGAGGTCGACGCAGCCCAGGTTGATCACCCACGCCAATCCGGCGGCGTCATGGATGACGGCCTCGGCGGCTGACGTGCCCCGCGCGTAGCGCAGTTCGGCGACATCCACCCAGTCCGGCCGGTTGGTGGGCGCGCGTTTCTGAAACACTGCCTCGGCGGAGATCCCCTTGACGAAGCGTTTCAGAATCATCGGCCGGCCGGCTACGCCCCGCAGTGCCCCGTCGGCGACGGACAAGTAGTAGCGCACCAGGTCGACCTTGGTGTAGCTGACCCGGCCTGCGTGCTCGGGGAAGACCACTTTGTCCGGATGGGTGATGGTGACCCGGCATCCGGCCACTTCCAGTGACTCCGGGCCGGTCATGGGGATCATGGTAATTGCGGCAGCTTTTCTGACCGCTTAGCGACCTGCGTCACATATTGTGAGGTCATGCCTAACCGGATTGGCCTGCCTGGGCAGGCGGTGTCGAAGCTTCAGCAGTACCTCGAGCGCGGCTCGGCAGAATTGCACTACGTGCGCAAGATCATCGAAGCCGGCGCATTACGGCTGGAGCCGCCGCTGAACTACGTTGCGATGGCAGACGATATCCGCAAGTGGGGCGAGTTCGGCATGCTGCCGTCGGTTAACGCCAGACGCACTCCCGACCGCGCGGCGCTCATCGACGAAGAGGGTGAGTTGACCTACCAGGAGCTCAACGAAGCCGTCCATGCAGTGGCCAATGGCCTCATCGGCAAAGGTGTCCGCGGCGGGGACGGCGTCGCCATCCTGGCGCGCAACCACCGCTGGTTTGTCATCGCCAACTACGGTGCCGCGCGGGTCGGCGCCCGCATCATCTTGCTCAACAGCGAGTTCTCGGGCCCACAGATCAAAGAAGTGTCGGAGCGCGAAGGCGCCAAGGTGATCATCTACGACGACGAGTACACCCAGGCGGTCAGCAAGGCAGAGCCGAAGCTGGGAAAGTTGCGTGCGCTGGGAACCAACCCGGACGCAGACGAGCCATCGGGCAGCACCGACGAGACGTTGCAAGAGCTGATCGCGCGCAGCAGCAAAACACCCGCCCCGAAAGCAAGCAAGCACGCGTCGATCATCATCCTGACCAGCGGGACGACCGGCACCCCGAAGGGAGCCAACCGCAGCACTCCGCCGACGCTGGCGCCGGTCGGCGGCATCTTGTCGCACGTTCCGTTCAAGGCCGGCGAGGTGACGTCGTTGCCGGCGCCGATGTTCCATGCGTTGGGTTATCTGCACGCCACGATCGCGATGTTCCTCGGCTCGACGCTGGTGCTGCGGCGCAAATTCAAGCCGCCTCTGGTGCTGGAAGACATCGAGAAGCACAAGGTGACGGCCATGGTCGTGGTGCCCGTGATGCTGTCGCGGATCCTCGACGCCATAGAAAAAATGGATAGCAGGCCCGATCTGTCCAGCCTGAGGATCGTTTTCATCTCGGGATCCCAACTGGGCGCCGAGCTGGCCAGCCGCGCGCTCAAAGATCTTGGTCCGGTGATCTACAACATGTACGGCTCGACCGAGATTGCGTTCGCGACCATCGCCGGGCCCAAGGACATGGAACGCAATGCGGCGACGGTGGGACCGGTGGTCAAGGGCGTCAAAGTCAAGATCCTGGACGACAACGGCAATGAGCTGCCCCAGGGCGAAGTCGGCCGGATCTTCGTCGGAAACGCTTTCCCGTTCGAGGGTTACACCGGCGGCGGCAACAAACAGATCATCGACGGTCTGTTGTCGTCGGGCGATGTCGGCTACTTCGACGAGCACGACCTGCTGTATGTCAGTGGCCGTGACGACGAGATGATCGTCTCCGGCGGCGAAAACGTCTTTCCGGCCGAAGTCGAGGATCTGATCAGTGGGCATCCCGACGTGGTGGAGGCCACCGCGATCGGTGTCGATGACAAGGACTGGGGCCACCGGCTGCGCGCGTTCGTGGTCAAGAAGCAGGACGCCAGCGTCGACGAGGACACCATCAAGGTCTACGTGCGCGATCATCTGGCCCGCTACAAAGTTCCGCGGGAAGTGATCTTTCTCGAAGAGCTGCCACGCAACCCCACCGGCAAGATCCTCAAGCGCGAGCTGCGCGAGATGGAGATCGACTAGCGCCCAAGCCTCAGCGCCGCCTGAATGGGGCGGCTTCTCGCTGCCAAATGTCGAGGGCTCGATGGGTGGGGGCGGGGAGGTACGTAGGTACGGGCCCGCCATAGTCCCGACCCGTTGGGGCCGCGGCGGAGGAACCCATGCCGATCTGACAACCGTCAGGTCGGCATGGTTCTGTTTACGGGTCGCGGGGCAGGCCCAGTAGCCGTTCGGCGATGATGTTGAGTTGTACCTCCGACGTGCCGCCGTAGATGGTGGTGGCCCGGCTGGCCAGCAGGTACTCGCCCCACTTGCCCG
>JBEKNM010000474.1:0-4238 GCA_049522835.1 Mycobacterium sp. | reverse complement strand
CGAGTGTGTGTCTCGGTGGAATTATTCCTAGTGGAATCCTCTGTCAACGCAAGGAATACGTCGTCCAGCGACGGGCGCCGCAGGGCAACGTCGGCAACGTCAAGATTGGCCGCCGCGAGCCGCCCCACGGCCTCGATAAGTGTGCCGGCACCATCCGGCGCCGGCATGGCGATCCGATCTGATTCGGGTGTCAATGCGGCTCTGATCTTGTCCGGCAGGAGCGAGCCGAGCGCGTGTGCGATCACTAGCAGATCCTTGAAATCCCGCGGAACGATTTCGCAGAAACTGCCGCCCGTGCGTGCCTTCAGCTCATCAGCCGTTCCCTCCGCAATGACCCGTCCGTGGTCGATCACGATGATCCGATCAGCGAGGGCATCAGCCTCCTCGAGATACTGCGTGGTCAACAGCGTGGCGATGCCGGCACCCTTGAACTTGCTCACCAGATCCCAAATACTTTGCCTGCTCCGCGGATCCAGCCCGGTGGTGGGCTCATCCAGGAATGCCACCTGAGGCTGGACCACCAAACCGCAGGCAATATCTATCCGTCGACGCATCCCGCCCGAGTAGGTTTTCACGCGCCGACCGCCGGCATGTGCCAGATCGAATTCCACAATGAGCTCTTTGGCCCGGCTGCGCGCCGCCGACTTACTCAATCCGAACAGCCGCCCGAACATGATGAGGTTTTCGTTTCCGGTTAGCATGTCATCGATAGCCACCTGCTGGCCGGTGAGCATGATCGACCGGCGCACACCGGCTGGTTCGGAAACGCAGTCATAGCCGGCAACAAAAGCGTGGCCTCGATCCGGCCGGCTCAAGGTCGACAAGATATCGACGATCGTCGTCTTGCCTGCCCCGTTGGGCCCGAGCAGACCGATCACCTCACCGCGATGGACTTCGAAGCTGACCTCATGCAGGGCCACCACCTCGCCGAACGTCTTGCGAACTCCGTCGACGACTACAGCTTTTTCAGAATGGCTCATTCGCGTCTCCTCAGCCCACGTCAAGCGTAGACAGGTCCACCAGACCCAGTTCCACGGGTTCCGAGCCGATGCCATCGTCGTCCACGATCGCATCCATGGCGTCTTGGATCAGCACCCGCAGTGCCATCGGGAAGCGCTGTGCCAGCGCATCCGCCCGCGCACTCTGCACCCGGCGGGCGTCGTACCACCAATCGAGATGCAGCACGCCGGCGTGGCGGTACACCCGAAATTCGATGGCATGTCCCAGCCCGGGAATCGTGTCGCGCACCGGCAAAGCTGCGTCGGAGTCGAACTGGATTGGTGCGTCCATGGGTTGCAGCTGGGGGACCACCCCCGCGTAGCGGAAGTGGATGTCTGACGGGCCCGCGGCGGCCAGGAGCCGTGCGGTCGGCGCATAGACGTGGCGCAACAGCCCGTACCCGATCCCGTAATGCGGAACGGAATCCAGAGTGCGACGAACGGCGGCCAGCAGCTTGCCGGCCCCAACGTCGGGGTTGTCCCTCTTACACTGAATCGGAACCGGGTAGATCGTGGTGAACCTGCCAACGGTTCTACGCAGGTCGACGTCCGGTCGCAGCACGGAGCGGCCGGTCCCCTCCAGGTCGACCGCGACCACACCCTCACCGCTGGTCTGGGCGATCGCTCGGCCCAACGCCGCCAGCAGGATTTCCTCCATCGACACGCCCAGCCTGCGGCGCGCATCGTCGACTTCGGCTGTCTGGTCGATGGTCAGCACCGACGGCAGTCGCGTCAGGTCACCGGAACCGGGTCGCTGGCCGATCTCAAGATCGGCCAGGCGCACGGTCGCCTTGCTCGAGTTCCCCAGCCAGTAGTCGCGACTGTCCAGAACCGCTGGATGTGTTGCCAATGCCCCGGATCGTAGCGACCATTCGCGCCATCCAGCGCTGGTCGGCGGCAGCACGATTTCTTGACCCGCCAGCTGTTGAGTGAATGCGGTGAAGAGGTCGGTGACCAGGATTTCGCGAGATGCGTTGTCGGCAATGATCTCGTGCACGCACAGAACCAGGTAGCAAGCGCCACGCGAATCGGTGATGTAGGTAGCAGTGAACGGGGCGGTCAGGTCATCCTCAGCCGCCAGCTCGGCGACGATGTCCAGCATCGCTGCCCGCTGCGCTTCGGGTTCGGTACCCGCCCCGTCTTCCAAGTGGTCGGGAAGTGAACGGGACGATAGTCGCTCGAATTCCTGTGGTGCTGCGATGTGCTGTTCCCACGCTCCTGCGCGGTCGACGAGCTGGAGTCGCAACGCGTCGTGGTGGTTGGCCACCGCGGTGAGCACGGCCTGGACGTCCTCGATGCTCACGCTGGGGGCCAGCCGGAAAATCAACGGGACCCGCCAGCGCCCCGGTTCACGCACACCTTGCTCGATGAAGTGGGCGATATTCGCGGGCACCGGCGGATGCGCTTCGGCGCCGGGCGGTTTCGTCAGCCCCGCCCCTATGAATTCGGAGTCCAGAGCCGTGGCCAGCGTGGCTAGGGTCGGATGTTCGTACAGAGACTGGGGAGTGACATCCAAGCCTGCGTTGGCGGCGTTGGTGGAAATGCTGATCGCGATCAGGGAATCGCCGCCGATCTCAAAGAAGTTGTCGTTTCGATCGATCGAGTTGATGCCTAAACACTGCATCCAGATCTGGCGCAACGCAGCCTCGGTTTGCGACTGCCCATTGGCAGCCACAGCGGGATGGGCGCTGGCGCCATTAGTGGAAGCGTCTGCTAAGACGAGCGCTTCGGTGGGCCCATCGGTCCAGGCGATTGGCTTCGGATCGACCCAATGTCGTTGGTGGGCATAGGGGTAACCGGGTAGGGAAACGATTCGCGGCTCCGGTCCCGACAACGGTGCCCACTGGACCTGCGCACCGGCGGCCCACAATTGGCCGAGCGCCAGCAAAAAGGTGTCCCGATCATCGGTGTTCTGAATCGGATGCCGCATGAGCCGAACCGCGCGGTGCCCGCTCGACCACTTCGGGTGCCGCATCGCCGAGCCCGTCAGGCTGCCGCCGGGGCCCACTTCGACAAGGATCCGGTTCGGATCGGTCAGTACCACATCGAGTTCGTCGGCGAACCTGATCGTGGAACTGATTTGGCGCGCCCAGCTGGCCGGATCGGTGACCTGTTCATCGGACATCCAGGTTCCGGTGAGGTTACTGAGCAAGGGTGTGTGCGGAAGGCGAAGCTTGACACCGGACAGGAAATCCTGGAACTCCGGCAGCATGGGATCCATCGAGCTGGAATGAAACGCGTGGGTCGCGCGGACCCGTCGAGCGGTTATGCCACGCTCGCGAAGCCGTTGGGTGAACGCGCGAATCTGGTCGTTCGGCCCGGCGACGACGCAGTTGCCGGGATCGTTCACCGCGGACAGGTCCACTCCCTTGGGGGCGAACTCCGCGAGGTACTCCGCGATGTCGTCGGGACCCAGCGCCACCGCGATCATGGCGCCCGGCGGCGATTCATGCATCAGGCGGGCACGCAATGACACCGTTTTGATCGCTGTCTCGAGGTCGAATATCCCGGCCAGGGTGGCGGCGACGTATTCGCCGGTGCTGTATCCGATATACGCCCCGGCGCGCACACCATAGGTGTCGATCAACCTCGCCAGCGCATATTCCACCGTGAACAGCGCGGGTTGCGAACGGTCAATGCGCTCCAAATCCGTTGCGGCGGAGCCGAATATCTCCCCATGCAGATCTAGGTTTATTTCGGGGCCCATCTCGTCGCGGAATCCTGCGGCGCAGGTATCGAAGTGTTCGGCGAAGACGGGCTCGGTGTCGTAGAGGCCGCGGGCCATTCCGACGTGCTGAGCGCCTTGCCCCGGGAACATGAAAACGACGCGGTCCGCGGCCGATTCGGCGCGCTCGTTATTACTCCGCTCGTTACTACTAAGGGACTCCCCAACGAAAACATTGTCGTGCTCGGAGGCCCGCAACACCGTGGCCGCCTGCTCGCGGTCGTGAACCACTGCCGCCATGGTGATGTTGTGCTTGCGACGCCCGGTGAGGGTAAAAGCGGCGTCGGCCAGGTCCGGGCCGTCCGGGCTGGCTAGCGCGGTGGCCAGGGCGGCCCGCGACTCCGCAAGCGCCGCCGAGGTTCGCGCCGACAGCAGCAGTACCTGGGGACGGGCCGGCTCGGCGTGCGCCGGAACTGCTGGTGCCTCCTCCAAGACGACGTGCGCATTGGTACCGCCCACCCCGAATGAGCTGACTCCGGCCCTGCGCACTCCATCCCATTCCCATGGGCCGTACG
>JBEKNM010000473.1:0-4242 GCA_049522835.1 Mycobacterium sp. | reverse complement strand
TGCAAGCATCAGCTCCTCGACCTCACAAAAGCTCAGCGGGAACCGAAACTACAGCCACACGCAGTGGTTGATGATCTCGACCGGGTAGCGGTGGCCCTTGTACGACGGCGTTACGGTCCCACCCCACCGATCCTCCCAGGTCGCCCACGCTCACCAACGTGACAGTGCCTGCTCCCCTACGACCGTGCATCCGATCAGACAATCGAGCTGCTCTTGTCGATCCTTCAGGAATTTTCCTTTAAGCCTGGTTCATCCCCTCCGACTCAGACCGGCTAATCATCCCGACGTTGCATCGATAGTGGCCAGTATCCACCCTGACGCTAGATGCGCCGTGCTTCAGGGCTTCTCGCCGATCTGGCATAGTTGCATTTCAGGCGATCGCTAGAGGACGGGTGAATTGAGAACCTACGAACCACCCCGAAGCCTGAACCCGTAATGTGCCATGCAGCGCCATCAGTTTGGGAATCGGATGTCTCACTCATGAGGCAAGTGCTTGATGGCATAGAGCAGTTCGTGCAGCCGCGGGGCGTCGTCACTGTGTGCGTAGGCGTCGAGCCAGTCGGCGATTTTGGCTACCAGCTCGAAAGACAGGGTTAGACGTTGACGGGCAATGATTTGCAGCAGCGTGTCGATCGCGGTGAAGGAGTGACCCGCGCCGATAGTGGCGTAAAGCTGCGCGCGTTCGCGGTCGGCAAGGAGGGAGCCGATTTCATCGGCCAGTTCCCACGCCAGGTCAGATTCCGCCCAGTCGTTCACTTCTCAAAGTCTCGTTGATCGCGGCAGTTCGTGCTGGCCTGTGGGGACCAGTGGTCGCGAGGACATCGCGCGCATGTCCACGGCGTGATGTGGCTGCAACAGACTGGCGGCAACGTCCGGTTTTCCCAGCATGGAGACGCCCAACCGTACGTCAGCGGAGGTGCCGGCGACCCTGCAATTGACGCCAACTGGTCTAGAAATTGCCTTCTCGCATCAGGCCGGTGGGGCTCAAGCCCACGACCAACGGATTCGCGAATCTGGGTTCTCGTTGACTGCTCGAAAGACCGGTAAATGGTTGTGCCACAATGATCTTGGATTCGAACGTAGACCGACGAAACCTCACCGTTTGCAGTCGATTCCCGAGTATGAACGAAGTGAATACAAGGTGACGTTATAGGCGGAGTCGAACCCGTAACGCGAAACGCGGGACGTGGCCTCACCTGATAGCCGGTGTGGCGAACCAGAAGCCCAAGATAATCGCCGCCACCAGCACGGGCCACGCCTCGAAGACGGCGCGCACCGGGACCGGTGCCTGCCGTAGCTCCATGAAGTCCAGCATCACGTACCTGACCTTCACTGCGGCGATCAGGAAGTTGCCGACCACCGCGACGGCAGGGCTGAACAGATTCTTGGACAGGCCCCACGTCGTCACGCACGTCAACACCATCAGGCCGAGCCACACCCACGTGACCCGCTCGCGCAATACCGACATCAGACCGCCTTCATCAGGTAGAGCAAGGGGAACAGCACGATCCACAACAGGTCGACCAGGTGCCAGAATGACGCCACAGATTCCGGCACCGCTCGGTGCACGCTGCTGAATGCGCCGCGCCGAGATCTGATCCACAGAAAGGTCAGCAGACTGGTGCCCAGCAGAACGTGTGCGAGGTGCATCCCGGTCAGCGTGAAGTACCACATGTAGAAGGGGTTGGTGCCCGGCGTGAGGCCGTGAGCGAACTTCTGGAAGTACTCGATCGACTTGGAGACCACAAACATCAGCCCGGTGAGCACTCCCCCCAGCAGGTAGCGGGGCACTCGGTCAACGAGGTCACGCTTGAGGGCCTGGATGGCAAGGGCGACCGACCACGAGCTGCTCAGCAGGATCAGCGTATCGAGGCCACCCAGGTTCATGTTGAGCGTGTGCCGGGAGGCCTCAAACAGAGCCGGGTTTTTGAGCCGGTCCTGCATAAATGTCAGGAATAGGATCGCAAAGATGACCGAGTCCGCGCCAATGAAAACCCAGACGCCATCCACGCCGGGAAGGCGCCTGGATTTCACGCGGTCAGTAGTAACAACCCCCACACGACTAAGCGTTGACGCGTCCGGCGACCTTGTCCTCGGCCTTGATCCGGTCGACAGCCTTGATGATGAAGTAGGACAGCGAGGGGATCCAGAAGAACCAGGTGAAGAACGCGATCCAGAAGCTGATCACGCCGTTGAAGGCCAGCGGCCCGGCCGTCACAAACGGGATCGCACTTACCGCGAAGAACGACGCAAAGGTGACCCAGCCCCACCAGATGACGGGTTCCGGGACCAACTTCTTTTCCCGCTTGTCACGCATGAACACGATGCTGATCGCGGCGATCTGCAATGACGTGACGAAGTATGCCAAGTCGAACAGGAGCCAGCCCATCCAATAGAGCATGTGCATGACGCCCGGAGTGAGGTAGTTGACTTCGTGTGCCGCTGTCAGCCAGATCGCTAAAGTCACCATGACGGGCGCACAGGTGATCGTGCCACCCATCATCTCTAGCTTGGACAACACGCCCCCGGGACCCTCGATACGTTCCATCACCCGGGCGACCGCCACGCTCCATGACATGTACAAGGCGGTCATCGTGACGCAGATGCTTAACGCAACCAACAGCGGAAGCCTGAACTCGAGGAAGTGCGCCTTGACCTCGTCCGGCGTCGCGCTGGGCGGGAATGGCGGCATGTTGCGGGCAAGCAGCCCCCAGAGGCCGAAGACCGCCGCCAGAAAGACAGGACCCGTCCATGCCAAGATCTTCCACGTTCTGTAGTCGGCCGGGTAAGGCGGCAAGGCACGCGCGGAGACCGAGGTGGCGTGTTCGGCATGTGTTGCCATCGGAAACTTGCTCCTTAAAAATAAGGGGGTACGAACCGCATCGACGGTCCAAGTCCGCCATGCTTCTTCGGTATTCATCGTCGCCGATTGCGGCCATCGCGCGCTTCACCCCGAATGAGTACCTTTGCTCACCTGTTCGGGGCATGTCGCGAAAATGCCGGCACATACAACCGAGGCTCAACTCGGCCAAGTTGTGCCGCTAGGGTTCGCAGTCGGCGCGGCGGCTAGAAACCCGCCCCGTGGACCTCGTGGCCGGGCTTCTCGGCCCCGAGCCCGCGGTACGCGCCTTCAGGGGTTGCGCCATGATTGATGACAGCGTCGACTTCGCGAGCGATCGGCATGGAAAGGCCGTAGTTCAAGGCGAACTCCATGATGACGCTGGCGGCCCTGACGCCCTCGGCGATCTGATTCATCGACGCGATGATCTCGTCGATCGGCTTGCCCGCGCCGAGCTGCTCGCCGACATGCCGGTTGCGGCTGCGCTGGCTGGTGCAGGTGACGATGAGATCGCCCATGCCGGCCAGCCCGGCGAACGTGTCGCGGTGCCCGCCCGCCGCCTCGCCCATCTTGGACATCTCGCGCACCGCCCGGGACATCACCATCGCGCGGGTGTTTTCCCCGATACCGAGTGAGTAGCCCATGCCGACAGCGATGGCGTAGACGTTCTTCAGCGCGCCCGCCATTTCGACACCAACGACATCGTCGGTGGTGTATGTCCGAAATCGCTTGGTACGGAATAACTCTGCAACATTCGCGGCCAGGTGCTGATCGGGCATTGCCAGCACCGCCGCGGCCGCGTAGCCCTCGGCCACCTCGCGGGCGACGTTCGGCCCGGCCAGGATGCCTGCCGGGTGCCCGGGCAGTACTTCCTCCACGATCTGGCTCATCCGCATGTTGGTGCCCTGCTCAAGACCCTTGACCAGCGACACCACCGGCACCCACGGGCGCAGCTGACTAGCGAGTTCGATTAACACCTTGCGGAAGCCGTGCGACGGCACACCCATGACGATGACGTCGGCGCGATCGGCCGCCTCGGCGAAGTCCGTGGTGGCGCGCAGCGTCTCGCTCAGCACGACGTCGTTGCCGAGATAGCGGCTGTTGCGGTGGTTTTCGGTGATGTCTTGCGCCGTGACCTCTGCGCGCACCCACTGCAACGTGGGCCCGCGGCGCGCGCAGATGGACGCAATCGTGGTGCCCCAGGAGCCACCCCCGAGGACGACGATATTGGGTTGGCGCTGAGCGGGTGTTTCCATAATCGCCTTGTTTCCACTACGACGCTGGTGACTTCTCAGACATCGCCATCCTCACCGACGCGACGGGCTCAGGCTTCCCCCAAACGGGGCACTTTTGGCCCTCCCTCCTTGGGGATGCCCCCAAATCCGGCCCTGGAAGACACCAAA
>JBEKNM010000472.1:0-4254 GCA_049522835.1 Mycobacterium sp. | reverse complement strand
CCCTGGTCACCGGCGCCCTGAGCGTCCAGTGGATCGGCGGCGCCCTCGACACGTGCCTCGTGGGCGGTGTCCACCCCCTGGGCTATGTCGGGCGACTGCGCACCGATGCCGATGTTCACCCCGCACGACGCCCCATCGAAGCCCTTGTCGGACGAGTCATAGCCGATGTCCAGGATGCGTTCGCGGACCGTGTTGGTGATATCGGCGAACGCAGCTTTTGCCGTCGTCGTCACCTCACCCACCACGTGCACCTGCCCGGTGGTCACCAACGTCTCGACCGCGACGCGTGAGCGGGGGTCCTCCGCCAGAAGCGCGTCGAGGACTGAGTCGCTGATCGCGTCACAGATCTTGTCGGGGTGTCCCTCGGTCACCGACTCACTGGTAAACAGCCGACCCTTCTCGCTCACTCTGTCATCCTTCCAGTCAACCTGAACTAAAGTTTAGTTAGGCAAATTATTTTAAGCGCCTCTAACTCAACCGGCTCAACCGGGCGATTGCAACTTGCCCGTTATCCGCTTTCACTGTGCAGAAACGCGACGATCGCATCAACGATGCGGCTGGCCATCAGCGTCTTGGAGCCGCTCTCCAGCGCCGACTCGGTACCGTCGGACGCCAGCAGCCAGCCATCGTTGTCGTCCACTTCAAAGGCCCTGCCGTCGCCCACCGCGTTGACGACCAACAGGTCGCAGCCCTTGCGCTGCAGCTTGGCCCGAGCGTGAAACAGCACATCACCGTTGGCGTCGCCGGTCTCGGCGGCGAACCCCACGATGGCCCGCATGTTGGGCAGCTCCCCGTGGGCGCGTGCGCGCACCGCGCCGGCCAGCACATCGTCGTTGCGCACCAACTTGACCAGCGGCGGTTCGTCCTGATCACCTGCGCCTTTTTTGATCTTCGCAGTGGCAACCTCCGCGGGCCGGAAGTCGGCGACGGCCGCGGCCATGACCAGCACGTCCGCGGCTGGCGCGTGCTTGGACACTGCGTCCCCGAGTTGCTGCGCCGAGCTGACGTGGACCACTTCGACGCCGGCAGGGTCGATGAGTCCGGCGGTGTGTCCAGCGATCAGCGTGACCTCGGCCCCGCGCTGGGCGGCGACCCGCGCGACCGCATAGCCCTGCTTGCCGGAGCTGCGGTTGCCGATAAAGCGCACCGGATCGATCGGTTCACGGGTGCCGCCGGCGGTCACCAGTAGCTTGCGGCCGGCGAGGTCATAGGGCAGGGCGTCCTGGCGCTCCAAAAGCAGCTGGGCCAAAGTAGTGATCTCTTCGGCCTCTGGCAGTCGGCCCGCCCCGCTGTCGGCGCCGGTGAGCCGCCCCGACGCGGGTTCCAGCACAACCACGCCGCGGTGGCGCAGGGTGGCCACGTTGTCGACGGTGGCCGGGTGCAACCACATCTCGGTGTGCATCGCCGGCGCGAACAACACCGGACATCGCGCTGTGAGCAGGGTCGCGGCCAGCAGATCGTCGGCCCGGCCGGCTACCGCCCGGGCCAGCAGGTCGGCGGTGGCCGGCGCCACCAGAACCAGATCGGACTGCTGGCCCAGATGAACATGCGGCACCGCGGGGACGTCTTCGAAAACGCTGGTGTGCACCGGCTGACCGGAGAGCGCCTCGAAGGTGGCGGCCCCGACGAAGCGCAATGCGGACTCGGTGGGGATGACCCGGACCTCGTGTCCGGCCTCGGTGAGCTGGCGGACCACAGTGCACGCCTTGTAGGCGGCGATACCTCCACAGACGCCGACGATGATCCGCTTGCGGTCCACAGCGCGCCCGGCCCTGGCCTTACTCGCCCTCGGTGTGCTCGAGCAGATCGGCGTGGATCTCGCGCATCGCGATCGACAGCGGCTTTTCCTGCAGCCCAGGCTCGACCAACGGGCCCACGTATTCGAGGATGCCCTCACCGAGCTGGTTGTAGTAGTCGTTGATCTGCCGCGCCCGCTTGGCGGCATAAATGACCAGGGCGTACTTGCTCGAGACGCGGTCCAGCAATTCGTCGATGGGCGGGTTGGTGATGCCCAGCGGGGTGTCGTACGCGCGTTGTCCGCCGGACGACGGATCGAACTGATCCACTGCGGGGAGGGCGGCCAACGACGCGTCGGACTGCGGAATTTTCACTTAAGACAATCTCCTGGCGGCTTAGAGCGGTTGAAAGAGCTAAAAACTTAAGGCTTGATCCGGTGCTGGCTTGGTTGTCTGGCTAGGGTCATGCCGGGCCCGGCGTATTTCCCACCAGCAATGATACCAATTCCGCGCACGCAGACTCTAATCGCCTGTTCACCACGACCTCGTCGAAATCGTCTTGGGCCGCCAATTCGATGCGAGCAGTGTGCAGACGCCGCTGCATTGCCTCTGGCGTCTCGGTGCCGCGGCCGACGAGTCTGGCCTCCAGGTCCGCCCAGCTCGGCGGGGCCAGAAACACGGTGATGGCCTCAGGCATCGCTTTCTTGACCGCCCTGGCCCCGGCCAGGTCGACCTCGACGAGCACCGGAAGTCCGGACGCGGTGGCGGCTCGCACCGGCTCGGCCAGGGTGCCCGATCGCTGCAGCCCACCGTGGATCTCGGCCCACTCCAGCAGGGCGCCCTCGTCGATCAGCTGCTGGAAGCGGGCGGGACTGACGAAGTGATAGTCGACGCCGTCGACCTCGCCCGGCCGCGGCGCCCGCGTCGTCGCCGAGACACTGAAATGCAGGTTCGGAATCCGCTCACGCAGACACCGGACCACAGTTGACTTGCCGACCGCGGAGGGACCGGACAGCACCACCACACGTCCCTTGCCCGCTGGCTCAGGACGTGCCCCGTGCTCAACGTCCGGTCCCCCGCCGGAGCTCACTGGCGCTCCTGGGTCGGTGCCCCCACAGGCCATCCGGCCTGCATCGTCGCTGGTTGGTTAGGCGGTGCCGAACTTTTCCAGCAGTGCTTTGCGCTGCCGATCGCCCAGCCCACGCAGACGACGCGTTGGCGCGATTTCCAGCTCGGTCATGATTTCCTGCGCCTTGACCTTGCCGACCTTCGGCAACGCCTCAAGCAACGCAGATACCTTCATCTTGCCCAGGACTTCATCGCTCTCGGCGTCCTTGAGCACCTGGGTGAGGTTGGTGCCACCGCGCTTGAGCCGGTCCTTCAGCTCTGCTCGCGCTCGACGTGCGGCAGCCGCCTTCTCCAACGCCGCTGCGCGCTGCTCGTCGGTCAACTGGGGAAGGGCCACGATTCCTCCGTATCTGATCAATACATCGATCGCTATCGATCTTGTGTGTGTCTCTGCCGGGCAGTTCAGCCAGCGGAGACGACCGTACTCACGCTTGCTGACGAAATCTAACCCGCCCCCCTGGTTATGGGGATGAATGCCCAGCTTGGGCCCGGCGTGTGAACCCGGTCAGCCGTCCGCTTGGCATCGCTGAGAGCAGCTCGACGCGGCGCCGCGACCGCAGCTACGCGCTTGTCGCACGGGCCCGAAAGGCCCCTCTACCAGCAGTTTTCGGCTGCCGGGCCGTCTCGACACCCGGCGGCCACGAGCCGCCGCGGACCGCGTCGGTGGATAGCCGTCAGTCCCCGTGCCACGGATCACGCATCTTGCCTGGCGTGTCGCGCGTGTCGCGCAGATCGTCACACGCAGCTGTGCGGCCCCTCGGCGGCGAGTTACGCCCGGCGACAACACGCAGGGCCGCGGTGCTCCTCGCAAAGATTCTCACGTCGTTAGCCGTCGGCACCCCTGTCCCCCGACCCGCCAGCCGGCTCCCGGTACGGGGTCCCGGGCACCCGGCACCATCGGCACCGCAGGCCGCCGCCGAACTCATCGGCGAGCAGCGCGGCCAACCCCGCCGGTCCAATCGCGGTGCGTTGAGATGTGGTTCCAGCAAACTCCCAGCGTCGGGCTAGAGCACGGACTAAAGCACGGAGAGGTAGGCGACGGCCTCCAGCATTCGTTCGCCCGCCGCCCGCAGTTCCGGGACACCGGGACCGGCTCGTAGCACCTCGCGCGCCACCGCCGGCAGCAGCTGGCCCGGCGCCGCGCCACCCAGACCGCCAAGCGCCTCGGGCCGCCCGCCTTGCACGCCGACCCCGGGCACCAGCACCGGTCCGCCCAGCGCGCTGACATCGGGCGGCCGGAAGACCGTCGCCCCAACGACCACACCAACAGATCCGGGCTCTCCTGGATTGGCGGCCCGGCTGGCCTCCCGGTTGACCAGAGCCGCCTGGTCGACGACCAACTGGGCCACCGTGCGGCCGTCGAAGGCCGCCCGCTGCACGGTCGCGCCTT
>JBEKNM010000471.1:0-4257 GCA_049522835.1 Mycobacterium sp. | reverse complement strand
TGCCGCGGTTTGTCAGGGCAAGCGCGTGCTTGGTGGACAGCCGGCAGGGGGCCGCACCAGCAACCGAGTCGCTGTGTGGATAGCCCTTGCCGAAGCCCGCCCGCTCCACCAGCCAGCCGGCGGCCAGCTTGACCCCGTCCGGTGCCGGATAGTGCGGCACCGGACCATCGATCGCCTCCGCCATCTTCAAGGCGAGCCGCTCGTAGACGTCAGGTGTGACCACCGGGTTTTTGAAGAACGAACCCACGCTCCAGGTGTCGTGGTCGGCCGCGTCGAGCACCATGCCCTTGCGGGCGCGCAGGGCCAGCACCGCCTCGCGGATCGCCTGCGGGTCGGCGCGCTCGCCGTTGGTGGCATTCAGCGCCGCCGTCAGCTCGCCGTAGCGCAACGGCGCGCTGCGGCCGGATGCATCCAGTGCAAACTCCACCTCCAGCACCACGGAAGGAATCTCAAGCCCGTGGGCTTGCTTGAACACGCTGGTGCGGTATCCGAAGCCCAGGTCCTCAGCTGGTAGCCAGCGCACCGCACCACTGCTGCGATCCAAGACCCGGACCCGCGTGATGGTATCGGACACTTCTGCGCCGTATGCCCCGACGTTCTGCACCGGGGTGGCACCGGCTGATCCGGGGATACCGCTTAGGCATTCCAGCCCACCCAGACCGTGCTCGATCGCAGCGACCACGACGTCGTCCCACACCGCGCCCGCCTCCGCGCGCACCAGATTGCCCTCGACGGCGATGCCGTTATTGGCCAACTGGACCACGGTCAGGTCGGTCAGTGTGTCGGCGATCACCAGGTTGGAGCCGCCAGCAAACAGCAATGGCGGGTCACCGTCGGCGCTGCGGGCTTCCGCGTCCAGCTGTCCCAAAACGCCGACCACCTGTTCGGCGCTGGTGCACCTAACAAGGCGTCGTGCGACCGGTCCCACCCGCAAAGTGGTCAACGGCGCCAACGGCACCGCCTCGGCGACCTGTGCACCCACAATGAGCGAACCGACCACAGCCCGTAACGGTAGCCTGACCTGCTATGCCGCGTTCATTCGACATGTCCGCCGACTACGAGGGCAACGTCGAAGAGGTTCATCGGGCTTTCACGGAGGCGGAATACTGGCGCGGCAGGGTGGCCGATACGCCCGTTGACGTCGCCACGCTGGAGTCGCTGCGGGTCGGCGGCGAGTCCGGAAGCGACGGCACCATCGCGGTGGTCACCCTGCAGACGGTGCGTAGTCACAACCTGCCGGGCCTGGTCACCCAGCTGCACCGGGGCGATCTCTGCGTTAGGCGCGAGGAGATTTGGGGCCCAGTCACCGATGGTGTCGCGACGGCGTCCATTTCGGGATCGATTCTGGGCGCTCCGGTGAAACTTTGGGGCACTGCCGTGCTGTCGCCGATCACAGAGTCGGGCGGCGCAAGACAGACGTTCCAAGTCACCATCCAGGTGCGTGCCCCGCTTGTCGGCGGCAAGGTCGAGAAGCTCATCGCCACCCACCTGGCCGACCTGGTGGCAAGAGAACAGAGCTTCACCACGAAGTGGATCACGAATAGCGCCTAACCGTCCGAGGTCGCGCTTGGGCCTTTCGGCGCTTTTGGGCGCTTATAGGATCGGCTCCTAAGCTGGCGCCCATGAGAATCGCGTTGGCGCAGATCCTCAGCGGCACCGACCCGACGGCGAATCTGAAGCTGGTGCGGGTCTATGCCGACCGGGCCGCCGACGCTGGTGCGAAGCTGGTGGTTTTCCCCGAGGCGACCATGTGCCGGTTCGGCGTCCCGCTCGGCCCCGTCGCCGAGCCCGTCGACGGGCCCTGGGCAGACGGTGTCCGGGGGATCGCGGCTAATGCCGGCATCACCGTGATTGCCGGTATGTTCACCCCCGCCAGTGACGGACGAGTGACAAACACTCTGATCGCGGTCGGGCCGGGCACACCCAATCAGCCAGACACCCATTACGACAAAATCCACCTCTATGACGCGTTCGGCTTTACCGAGTCACGCACCGTCGCACCCGGGCACCAACCCGTGGTGATCACGGTCGACGGCGTCCGGGTGGGGTTGACCATTTGCTACGACATTCGCTTTCCAGCGCTTTACACCGAGCTGGCCCGGCGTGGCGCCCAGCTGATCGCCGCCTGTGCATCCTGGGGTTCCGGTCCCGGCAAACTCGACCAGTGGACATTACTGGCCCGAGCCCGGGCACTGGACTCGATGAGCTACGTCGCGGCGGCCGGTCAGGCTGACCCAGGCGACACCCCGACCAGCCCGGGGTCCGGCTCCGGCGCGCCGACCGGAGTGGGTGGCAGCCTGGTGGTCTCGCCGCTCGGCGAGGTGGTGGCGTCGGCGGCCGCTCAGCCGCAACTGGTGGTCACGGACATCGATGTCGATAAAGTTGCCGCGGCGCGTGACAACATCGCTGTGCTGCGCAACCACTCGAGCTTTGCTCGGGTCGATGAGGCAGAATCGGTTGGGTGACGAATCCACAAGGACCACCGAACGAGGGCCCGTCGACGTGGGCCCGTCCCGGCAACCAAAGTCCTTTTGGCCAACCTCCGACTGAGCAACCTACAGAGCAGCTAAGCACCGGCGATCCTTTTCAGGCGCCCCCCACCACGCCTGGTCAGGGGGCAGACCGGACTGGGCAGCGCAGCGCGCCCCATGCGGGCACCCAGCGACCCGGCCAGCGGCCTCCGCGCACCCCGTCCGCAGCCCGAACGTCGCAGCAGCCGGCTGCGCCAGACGAAGGGCCAGCACCGGTGAAAAAAAGGCGACGTTTTCTTCGCGACCCGCTATCCATCCTGCTGGTTTGCATCATCGTTTTTGCGCTCGTCGTCGCTGGGCTGATCGGCGCCGAGCTCTATGCCCGGCACGTGGCGAACAACAAGGTCGCCCAAGCGGTGGCATGCGAGGTCAGGGATCAGGCCACCGCATCGTTCGGCGTAGCGCCGCTGCTGCTGTGGCAACTCGCCACGCAACACTTCACCAACATCTCGGTGTCGACGGCCGGCAACCAGATCCGCGATGCCAAGGGCATGAAGATCGACATCAATATCAAGAATGTCCAGCTCGAGTCGACCCCCACGTCCAAGGGCACCATCGGTTCGCTGGATGCGACCATCGCGTGGACCGCTGACGGCATCAAGGACTCGGTGCAGACCGGGATCCCGGTTCTTGGTCCCTTTGTCACCAACTCCGTGACCACCCACCCGAGCGACGGCACCATCGAATTGAAGGGAATGCTGGACAACATCACGACCAAGCCGGTGGTTTCCGGCAACGGGCTGGAGCTCCAGATCGTCAGTTTCAACGCGCTCGGCTTCATGCTGCCGAAAGAGACCGTGCAGTCGACACTGGATGAATTCACCGACAACCTGACGAAGAACTACCCGTTGGGCATTCACGCGGACAGCGTGCAGGTGACCACTACCGGCGTGGTGAGCCACTTCTCGACCCAGAACGCCAGCATCCCGACCGGCGACAACGGCCAAGATCCCTGCTTCTCAAACATCTGACGCCTATCTGACACCACTGTGATGCCTGAGGTTTCCGGCGTTTCTAGCTGAGGCCGTCGAGCACCGCTCGGGTGCTCGACAGGCCCAGCCTGGTGGCTCCGGCATCCAGCATTGCCAGTGCGTCGGCGGTAGTGCGGATCCCGCCGCTTGCCTTGACCCCCAGTCGCCCGCCGACAGTCTCGGTCATCAGCGCGACCGCACGCACCGACGCGCCGCCCGCGGGATGAAACCCGGTCGAGGTCTTGACGAAGTCCGCCCCGGCGGCCTCGGCGGCACGACACACATCTGCCAGCGTGCGCCCGTCCGCCCGATCTAAAAGCACTGCCGACTCCACGATGACCTTGAGCACGGTACCGGCTACCGCGGCACGCACCGCCTCGATATCGGATCGGACCGCGTCGAGGTCTCCGGCCAGCGCAGCACCGACGTCGATGACCATGTCGATCTCAGTTGCACCGGATGCGACGGCCGCAGCCGCCTCTTGCGACTTGACCTCGGAGACGTGCTTGCCCGACGGGAAACCCGCCACCGCTGCGACTCGCACACGTCCGGCACCGGCTTCGACCGCAACCGGCGCCATCGACGGCGAGACACAGACCGCATAGACGCCAAGCTCAGCGGCTTCGGCAACCAGCGCGGTGACATCAGCATGGGTCGCCTCGGGTTTGAGCAAGGTGTGGTCGACGAGTGCCGCAAGCTGTCTCCGCGTAAGTTGACTTACCACTAAAAAGGCTCTTCTGAGCCGCCGGGATTGC
>JBEKNM010000470.1:0-4271 GCA_049522835.1 Mycobacterium sp. | reverse complement strand
TGATGTTTCTGCACATGAATACAACGATAGGTGCGCCCCAGCGGCCGCGGCGTCCGCGAGTCGCCATATCTGTCCCTCGGGGCTCAGCCGGGAGGGGGTGCTCGTTATGCCCGCCTTGACGAATTCTCGGCGGCAGGGACTGACTACGGTTGCCACATGACCAGTGACGACATCCTGTCGATCGAAACCAACGAGCGGGCGCGCACCCTGACCCTGAACCGGCCCCAATCCCGCAATGCGCTGTCCGCGGCGTTGCGGGATCAGTTCTTCGGAGCCCTGACTGACGCCGAGACCGACGACGACGTCGACGTCGTCATTCTCACCGGCGCCGATCCGGTGTTCTGCGCCGGACTAGACCTCAAAGAGCTGGGTGGGCAGTCGGCGCTGCCGGACATCTCGCCGCGCTGGCCACCGATGACCAAGCCGGTGATCGGCGCGATCAACGGCGCCGCGGTCACCGGTGGGTTGGAGCTGGTCCTGTACTGCGACATCGTGATCGCTTCAGAGCAGGCGCGGTTCGCCGACACGCATGCCCGAGTCGGCCTGCTACCCACCTGGGGCCTCAGTGTGCGGCTGCCGCAGAAGGTGGGTGTGGGCCTGGCCCGACGGATGAGCCTGACCGGGGACTACTTGTCGGCCGCCGATGCGCTGCGGGCCGGCCTGGTGACCGAGGTGGTTCCGCACGACCAATTGCTGACCAGCGCCCACCAGGTGGCGATGACCATCGTCGGCAACAACCAGAGCGCGGTACGGGCGTTATTGGCGTCCTATCACCGAATCGACGAGTCCCAGACCAGCGAGGGGTTATGGCTGGAGGCGATGGCCGCCAAGCAATACCGAACCAGCGGCGACGATATCGCCGCCAACCGCGAGGCCGTGCTGCAACGCGGACGCGCCCAGGTGCGCTAGCCTGACTGCTCGTCAGCCCAGCGCCGCACGCAGGGAAGCAACGACATCCTCGATCGAGCCTGAAGTGGAGTAGCCGGCGGCCAGTTTGTGGCCGCCGCCGCCGAACCCGGACGCGACCTCCGCCAGATCCACATCGGCCTTGGCCCGCATCGACACCGACCACTGATGCGGGTCGAGCTCCTTGAACACCGCGGCCACTTCAGCCTGCTGTGTGGTCCGCACGATGTCGACGACGCTCTCGACCTCCTCTGGGCGCGAGCCGACCCAATCCTGATTGTCGACGACGGCGTAGACCAGCCCGCGACCACCGACAGCGTCGGGCAACAATCGCGCAGAGCCCAGGACACGCGACAGCATCGGCAACCACACGAACGGATGGCTGTCGATCAGGGTCCGACTGATCGCCGCGTTGTCCACACCGATCTCGACCAGCCGGGCCGCCAGCCGAAGGGCGCGAGCGCTGGCCCAGCGGAACGACCCGGTGTCAGTGGTAAGCCCGGCGTAGATGCAGTGCCCGACATCGCTGTCTATTGGTTTCCCCCACGCGTCGAGAAGTTCGGCAATCAAGAACGTGGTGGAATCCGCTGACGGGTCAACGAAGTTCGCGGTACCGAACATGTCGTTGGAGGCGTGATGATCGATAACCAACAACGGCTGACCCGGACCGGCCAAGTCACTCAGGCCGCCGAGCCGTTTGACACTCGGAACGTCAACCGTCACAACCAAATCGACATCGCGACTCATAGCGTCAGGGCTGACCAGCAGGTGGCAACCGGGCAGCGATCGCAAAGACTCCGGCAGCGTCGCCGGCGCGGCGAAGCTGACCTGGACCCGCTTGCCGCTCTTGTCGAGCACCGTGGCCAGCGCCAGCCCGGCACCGATCGTGTCCGCATCGGGGTGGACGTGGCAGATCACTCCGATGGTAGCCGCGGCCGCCACCAGCTCGGAGGCGCCGACCGCGTCGACGCGTGTCCCGCCAAGCGGAGCCAGCTCAGTCTTTGGATCGATCGCCGTCACCGGTGTCCTCAGCGCCGAGCCCGTTGCGTGTCCCCGCTGGTTCTGCTTCCGACCCTCTGTCGCGGTACGGATCGGCCTCGCCCGCCGGCTTGGCACCCGCACGGACCCGCGCGACATCAGCATCCGCAGCGTGAGCGCGCGCCAGCAACTCGTCCATCCGCTGCACGGTGTCGGACGTGGTGTCCCGGCTGAATGTCAGGGTGGGAGTGAAGCGCACCCCCGTACCCGCCCCGACCTTGGTGCGCAACGTGCCCTTGGACCGATCCAGCGCCGCAGCCGCACCGGCGTAGTCCGGCTCTTCGTCCAGCGTGGGTCCCATCACCGTGTAGAACACCGTCGCGTCGTGCAGGTCGGCGGTCACCTTCGCATCGACGATGGTCACGCCGCCCAGCCCTGGATCCTTGATCTCGAACTCGATCGCCGAGGCGACGATCGCGCAGATCCGCTTCTCCAGCCGACGCGCCCGACCCTGGTCAACCATCTAGACGCGCTCCTTCTCGACCAGCTCGTAGGACTCGATGATGTCGCCTTCCTTGATATCGGAGTAACCCAGCGTCATACCGCACTCGAAGCCTTCGCGGACCTCGGTCACGTCGTCCTTTTCCCGTCGCAGCGAAGCGATCGACAGGTTTTCGGTGACCACGATGTTGTCCCGCAACAGGCGGGCCTTCGCATTACGGCGTACCACACCGGAGGTGATCATGCAGCCGGCGATGACGCCGACCTTGGAGGAACGGAACAGCGCGCGGATCTCGGCACGACCCAGCTGGACCTCCTCGTAGATCGGCTTGAGCATGCCTTTGAGCGCACTCTGGATCTCATCGATGGCCTGGTAAATCACCGAGTAGTACCGGATGTCCACGCCTTCGCGGTTGGCCAGCTCAGTGGCCTTGCCCTCAGCGCGCACGTTGAAGCCGATAATGATCGCGTCCGACGCCGACGCCAGGTTGACGTTGGTCTCGGTGACACCGCCGACGCCGCGGTCGATGACGCGCAGTTCCACCTCGTCGTCGATCTCGATGCCCAGCAGCGCTTCCTCCAGCGCCTCCACGGTGCCGGAGTTGTCGCCCTTCAGGATCAAGTTGAGCTGCGACGTCTCCTTCAACGCGGCATCCAGATCGTCCAGGCTGATGCGCTTACGGGAGCGTGCTGCCAGCGCGTTGCGCTTGCGTGCACTGCGGCGATCGGCGATCTGGCGGGCAATCCGGTCCTCGTCGACCACCAGCAGGTTGTCACCTGCACCTGGCACCGACGTGAAGCCGACGACCTGGACCGGCCGCGACGGCAGAGCCTCGTGGATGTCCTCACCGTGCTCGTCGACCATGCGGCGGACGCGCCCGTAGGCATCGCCTGCGACGATCGAGTCGCCGACACGCAGCGTGC
Organism: Mycobacterium sp.; assembly: GCA_049522835.1. GTDB lineage: Bacteria > Actinomycetota > Actinomycetes > Mycobacteriales > Mycobacteriaceae > Mycobacterium. The sequence goes on along the minus strand of JBEKNM010000470.1, from coordinate 962 downwards.
CGCGCTGGATCAGCACGGTCGCCACCGGTCCGCGACCGCGGTCCAGGTGTGCCTCGATCGCCACACCCTGGGCTTCCATGTCGGGGTTCGCCCGCAGGTCCAGGGTGGCATCGGCAGTCAGCAGCACCGCTTCGAGCAGGTGATCGATGTTGGTGCCCTGCTTGGCCGAGATGTCGACGAACATGGTCTCGCCGCCGAAGTCCTCGGCCACCAGGCCGTATTCGGTAAGCTGCCCACGAATCTTGGCCGGGTCAGCACCCTCCTTGTCGATCTTGTTGACTGCCACCACAATCGGCACATCAGCGGCCTGCGCGTGGTTGATGGCCTCCACCGTCTGCGGCATCACCCCGTCATCGGCGGCGACCACCAGGATCGCGATATCGGTGGCCTTGGCACCACGGGCACGCATGGCGGTGAACGCCTCGTGACCGGGGGTGTCGATGAAGGTGACCGGGCGCTCGTTGCCGTCCAGCTCGGTGAGGACCTGGTAGGCGCCGATGTGCTGAGTGATGCCACCGGCCTCGGCCTCGCGGACGTTGGTCTGACGGATGGTGTCAAGCAGTCGAGTCTTGCCGTGATCGACGTGACCCATCACGGTCACCACCGGCGGGCGGAACTGCAGGTCATCCTCGTCACCTTCGTCCTCGCCATAGGTGAGGTCGAAGGACTGCAGCAGCTCGCGGTCTTCGTCCTCAGGGCTGACGACCTGGACGTTGTAGTTCATCTCGCCGCCCAACAGCTCCAGCGTCTCGTCGCCGACTGATTGGGTGGCCGTGACCATCTCGCCGAGATTGAACAGTGCCTGCACCAGCGCAGCGGGGTTGGCGTCGATTTTTTCGGCGAAGTCTGACAGGGATGCTCCGCGAGCCAATCGGATCGTCTCGCCGTTGCCGTGCGGCAACCGCACGCCGCCAACGACGGGCGCCTGCATCGAGTCGTACTCCTGGCGCTTCTGCCGCTTG
>JBEKNM010000469.1:0-4275 GCA_049522835.1 Mycobacterium sp. | reverse complement strand
GTGCCCCACCGGCGCTGCGTCCGCCGATCCCGACCTGCTGTGGGTTGATTTCCAGATCATGGGCGTGCTTGACGATGAAGCGCAGCCCGGCCTCACAGTCGTCCAGCGGCCTAGGGTAGGGCGATTCGGGCGCTAAACGGTATTCGACGCTGACGCAGACGCAGCCCAACCAGCGGCACCACTCGATCAGGCGGGCATCGTCCATGTGCCGGTTGCCGATCACCATCCCGCCGCCGTGCATCCAGTACAGAACGGGCGGCTCGGCGGCGGATTCGACGAGCCGTAGCAGGGACAGCGCGACGCCACCGCGTTCGGTGGTCAGCTCGACGCGCTTGATGTCAGGTGCGGACTGCGGTTCGAACATCGTTCCGCTGCGCATGGCCGGAATGTTGTCGACGGAGAATTCGAAATCGGGGAATCCGCGCAGACTTTCGCCGATCTCCGGGTCGATCCACTCGGCCTTGATCGCCGCCATCAACCGACACCCATTAGGTGCTTGCCCGCGCCCACGAGTCCACCGTCGACGCGGACGTCGCAGCCGGAGATGAACGCCGCGACGTCGGACTCCAGGAAGGCCACCACGGCGGCGATGTCCTCGGGCCGCCCCGGCAGCGGCCGGTCCGGGCGCTTGACCGGAGTCACCCCGATCATGACCGGAATGATGGGCTGTCGGTCCAGTTCCAGCCTGCCCATCGGCGTGTCGATCAGGCCGGGCGAGATCGCGACGGTGCGTCCGCCCTTCTTGCCCCACGGCGTGGCCAGGCGTTCGGCCAGCCGGATCACACCGCGTTTGGCCAGGACGTAGGCCGTGGCGCTGTCGAGCGCCTGGCCCAGGGCCTGTTCGACCGCAACGAGGAAACCATCGGCCAGAGGATCGTCCAGCAACGGTTCCACGGCGGCGGGGACATCGCTGTAACCGGCGATCGATCCGATCAGGATCGCGGAGCTGCCCGGGTTGACCAGGGGGAGCAAAGCGTCGGTGATGCGCACCGACCCCGCCAGGTCCACGTCGAGCACCGTGGCCGCGTCGGCCATTTCCGGTGAGACATCCGCGGTGTGCACGAGGCAGCGCAGACGGCCAAGCTCGTGCACCCGATCGGCGACCGCGGCGACATCAGCCGTGGAGGCCACGTCGCAGCGCAGCGTCTCGACGTCCGCCCCGTGTGCGCTCAAGGCCTTGCGCGCCTGGTCAAGTAGGTCCTCGCGCACGTCCACGATCAGCAGACGCCCACGATCGGCCAGTGCTCGGGCGCAGGCCAGCCCCATGCCGCCTGCACCCCCGGTGATCACCAGAATGTTGTCAACAGCCATGCCTGTCCTCTCAACGGTGGATCACGACCGGTCCCGCCAGTGAATGCCTGACAAACGGGAGTGTGCCATACGAACGGCCTAAGACATGCGTTCAGGAAGACCTTGGTTGTCGTTAGAAGAACGCGATGGTCTACTTTACGGATGAAGGTGACAGTCGACCCCGACCTTTGTAAGCCAACGCGTTGTGCGTGGCAGCAGCCCCCGAAGTTGTTCGATCTGATCGATGACGACGTCGTCGACATCCTCCTTCCGGAACCTCCGCCAGAGATGGACGGCCGTCGCCGAAGCAGTGATCGCCTGTCCGAAGCAGGCATTACGGATAGTCGCGGACTGATCCCGGCGCTCATCTCAGCGCGAAAGGGCAGACTAGCATTGCAGCATTCGCACTTATCGTTCTACTCTGAGGGAAGTCAGTTCACGGCTGGTGTGAGAGCTCGCGTACCAGTCTCGTGTAGGAGGGAATCCGTATGCTGCCCGACGACGCCAAGATCATCTCTGTCGATGACCACGTCATCGAGCACCCCCGAGTCTGGCTGGACCGGGTGCCCGCCAAGTACGCCGAGGTAGCTCCGCGCATCGTCAAGCTGCCGGACGGCAACGACACCTGGCTTTACGAAGGCAAGCAATCCGGCAACTTCGCGCTCAATGCCGTGGCGGGCAAGCATCCCCGCGACTTCGGGATGGACCCGCGCAGCTACGACGACATGCTGCCGGGGTGTCATGACATCGCCGACCGCATCAAGGACATGGAAATCGAGGGCACCTGGGCCCAGCTATGCTTCCCGAACTTCGGCGGCTTCGCCGGCGGCACGTTTCACGCCGCCGAGGACAAGGACTTCGCCAAGCTGTGCATCAGCGCCTACAACGACTTCATCCTCGACGAGTGGTGTGCCTATGCCCCCGAGCGCCAGATCCCGTTGATGATGGTGCCGTTCTGGGACATCGACGCGTCGGTGGCCGAGATCGAGCGCACCGCCGCCAAGGGCGCGAGGTCGGTTTCGTTCATCGAGGCGCCGCACAAGCTCGGCCTACCGTCGTATCACACCGACCATTGGGATCCGATCCTGCGCGTCTGCGAGGAAGCCGAACTTCCGCTGTCGATGCACTTCGGCTCCGGCGGCATGCCGCAGGGACTCGCGCCGGACGGCGACATGTTCATCAGCATCGCGCTGTTCGGGCTGAACTCGATGATCACCACCGTCGACCTGCTGATGTCCGACGTGTTCTACAAGTTCCCCAACCTCAAAGTCGCCCTGTCCGAGGGCGGCATCGGCTGGATGCCGTACCTGCTGGAACGCATCGACTACTCCTGGGGCCGGCACAAGTACTGGTGCAACGTCAACGCTGACAAGCTGCCCTCCGAGCTGTTCCGCGAGCACATCTACGGGTGCTTCATCTCCGACCAGTCCGGGATCGAGCAGCGCCACCGCATCGGGATCGACAACATCATGTTCGAAAGCGACTACCCGCATTCGGATTCCAACTGGCCGCACACCCGCAAGCTGCTTGCCGAGCATCTCGTCGACGTGCCTGACGACGAGGCCAGAAAGATCGTCGAGCTCAATGCCCGCACGCTGTACCGGTTTTGGGACTGAGGCAACCTCTGACGGGGGAAGACGGGAGATACGATGAGGGCGAATAGATCCGATTTCATGTTCGACCCGTTCAAGCCCGGGCCACGAGACCAGTTGCCGCAGGTACTCGCCGAATTGCGGGAGCGATTTCCCGTTTACCGCACCAACTCTGACATCTGGGTGTTGTCGCGGTTCGACGATGTCAAGGCAGTGCAGTCGAACCCGCAGCAGTTCTCGTCGCGACCCAATCCCTACGAGGGAGCCGCGCCGCCCGATGACGAGATGAAACCGGAGGTACTCGACCGACTGGTGGCGCTGGCTGCGGGCATCCCGGTGGACATGGCCGAGATGGCTTCCGCGAAAACCATCGCGGCGGCCGACCCGCCTCAGCACACCCGGATGCGCCGCATTGTCAGTAGGGGATTCACGCCGCCGCGCATCAAGGAGATGGCGACCGCGATCGAGCGGATCGTCGAACGCTGTTTACACGGAATCGAGGACGAACCCGCCTTCGACGTGGTCGAGCGGCTCGCCGTTCCGCTGCCCGTCGAGATGATCTGCCACATCCTGGGCATCGACGGCAGCCACTACGGCCAGGCCAAGCGTTGGTCGGACGCGTTCGCCGCCGCAGCGGGCGCGGTGTTCGGCAGCCCCGCCGAGCGCAACGAGTTGATGTTGGCAACGATCAAGGAGTTCAGCACGTATTTCGTTCCCCTCATCGAGGCACGTCGCGCAGAGCCGAAGAATGACTTGGTCAGTGCGATGGTCGCGGCGATCGACAACGAGTCATTGAGCAACGTCGAAACGTTGATGGTGGCGATCACCATTATGGTGGCCGGCAACGAGACAACGACGAATCTCATCGGTAACGCCGTGGTCGAACTGCTGGCCAACCCCGACCAACTCAAGCTGTTGCTCGACGATCCTGGACTGCTGTCCAATGCGGTTGACGAAGCGAATCGATTGACCTGCCCGATCCAATTCGCCTTTCGCGAGGCGACCGAAGACAACGAGATCGCCGGCACGCCAATTCCCAAGGGCGCGATAATCGGGTTGCACATGGCCGCCGCCAACCGGGACCCGCGCCGCTTTGATGACCCCGACCGCTTCCTGATCAACCGGCCTCCTGGCAAGAACCTGGCATTCGGACACGGCATCCACTTCTGTCTGGGCGCCCACCTCGCCGGTCAGGAGGTGCGCGCCGCAATTGGCGGGTTACTTCCGTACTTCGACCGCCTCAAATTGACTGATGCTCCGCTGCAACGTAATCCAACGGCACTGCTCAACGGGTGGCAACGGGTCGAACTAGCGTGGGTGTGTTAGTGCGGGGGAAATCACAGTTGAACGCAGACGCATAATCATGTTGACGGCCTCGATGCTGTTGGACCCG
>JBEKNM010000468.1:0-4283 GCA_049522835.1 Mycobacterium sp. | reverse complement strand
GACCAAGCCCCCCAGGATGACAAGGAATCCCAAGACGATGAAGACCAGCCGCCCGCGCATGACATAGCCGCCCTGCTGGCGGCTAATCGATGTCGTCGCGAAGGCAACGAGCTGCGGGAGTGGTTCGACCAGCGCGGAGTTCAGTTCGGCCCTGCCTTCACCGGCCTGGCCGCCGCGCATGTCGCGGAAGGGACTATCAGCGCGGTGCTGGCCGAGGTCGGGCTGCCGAGTTCGATCCGGACGCAGCAAGCCGGCTATGGCGTGCATCCGGCACTGTTGGACGCCTGTTTCCAGTCCGTTGCGGCCCATCCTGCCGTCCAGATGATGGGCTCCACATCTCCAGGCGGCCTGTTGTTGCCCTTAGGTGTGCGGCGGTTGCGCGCCTACGGTCCCACCCGTGGCGCCCGTTACTGCTACACCCGGGTGACGGCGTCCGGCACGAACGTCGAAGCCGACATCGACGTTATGGACGAGCACGGGACCGTAGTGCTAGTTGTGCGCGGGCTGCGAATGGGCACCGGGTTCTCCGAGAGCGCCGACCGCGATCGCCGGCTGGGCGAGCGGCTGCTGAGCATCGAATGGCAACAGCGCGAGCTGCCCGAGCAGGAGCATGCCCAGGCAGGAGGCTGGCTGCTGATCAGTTTTTCCGACGGTGCGGAGCTGCTGACAACGGAATTGACCCACGCGATGAAGCTGCGCGGCGCGGAATGCACAACCACGTGCTGGCCCCAGCATGCCGACCATTCGGCCGATGCCGAGGAGCTGCGCAGTCAACTCGATGTCGGTGGATTTACCGGCGTCGTAATGATGGCGCCACCAAGCAACGGCAGCACGGATGGCCGGGGCGCCGGACTAGCCGGTGATTACGTCCAGCAGGCGGTGCGCATTGCCCGCGAGCTGCCGGAAGTCTTGGGTGAAGCACCCCGGCTGTATGCGGTTACCAGGGGCGCGCAAACGGTGCTTAGCGATGACTGCGCCAACCTCGAACAGGCCGGGTTGCGTGGCCTGTTGCGGGTGATCGGCGCCGAGCACCCGTACCTGCGCACGACCCATATCGACGTCGATGAGCAGACCGACGCCGAGCAGCTGGCACGCCAGTTGCTGGCCGGTTCCGACGAAGACGAGACCGCCTGGCGCAACGACGTCTGGTACGCCGCCCGCTTGTGCCCGGCTCCGCTGCGCCCCGAAGAGCGGGAAACCACCGTAGTCGACCACCAGCACGACGGTTTGCGGCTGCAGATCCGAACGCCCGGGGATCTGCAAACCATGGAACTGGCGGCAACCGACCGGGTCCCGCCTGGGCCCGGGCAGATCCAAGTCGCGGTCAGCGCGTCCAGCATCAACTTCGCCGACGTATTGGTCGCGTTCGGGCGATATCCGTCTTTCGACGGACTGCTGCCGCAGCTGGGCACCGATTTCGCCGGCGTTGTGACCGCGGTCGGACCCGACGTCGTCGATCATCGGGTCGGCGACCACATCGGCGGCATGTCTTCCGACGGGTGTTGGGGCTCGTTTGTCACCTGTGATGCCCGGCTGGCCACGACGCTGCCACCGGGCCTGACGGACGCCCAGGCCGCCGCGGTGACCACCGCGCACGCTACCGCCTGGTACGGCCTGACTGATCTGGCTCGCATCAAGTCCGGTGACAAGGTGTTGATCCACTCCGCAACCGGTGGCGTCGGCCAGGCCGCGATCGCGATCGCCCGCGCAGCGGGCACCGAGATTTTCGCCACCGCCGGCAGCCGGCAGCGCCGAGAATTATTGCGCGACATGGGTATTGAGCATGTCTACGATTCGCGTAGCATCGAGTTCGCCGAGCAGATCCGCCAGGACACCGACGGCTATGGCGTGGACGTCGTGCTCAACTCGCTGACCGGCCCGGCCCAAAGCGCCGGGATCAACCTCTTGTCCTTCGGCGGGCGATTCGTCGAGATCGGCAAGCGCGACATCTACGGCGACACCCGGATGGGACTCTTCCCGTTCCGGCGCAATCTCACGTTCTACGCCGTCGACCTGGGGTTGACGTCGGTCACCCATCCCGCCCAAATGCGGGAATTGTTGACCACCGTCTACCGACTGACCGCCGACGGCACGCTGCCAATGCCGGAAAGCACGCACTATCCACTTGCCGAGGCGGCCACCGCGATTCGCGTGATGAGCGCTGCCGAGCACACCGGCAAACTCATCCTCGACATCCCGCATACGGGACGCAGCAGCGTAGTGCTGCCGCCCGAACAGGTCGAGGTCTTCCGCCCCGACGGCTCCTACATCATCACCGGTGGCCTTGGCGGCCTCGGCTTGTTCCTGGCCGAGAAGATGGCTTCTGCAAATGGTGGAGCCGGCGCCGGCCGGATCGTGCTCAGCTCGCGCTCTCAGCCCACTCAAAAGGTGTTGGAGACAATCGAACTCGTCCGGGCCACCGGATCCGACATCGTGGTCGAATGCGGCGATATCGCCCAGCCGGACACTGCAGAGCGGTTGGTCACGGCGGCAACCGCCAGCGGGCTTCCGTTGCGCGGTGTGCTGCACGCGGCTGCGGTGGTCGAGGACGCCACCCTGACCAACATCACCGATGAGTTGATCGACCGCGACTGGGCGCCCAAAGTCCACGGCGCGTGGAATCTGCACCAGGCCACCGCCGGTCAGCCGCTGGACTGGTTCTGCTCATTCTCTTCGGCGGCCGCCCTGCTGGGCTCGCCGGGTCAGGGCGCCTACGCCGCGGCCAACAGCTGGCTGGACGCCTTCACCCACTGGCGACGGGCGCAGGGCCTGCCGGCCACCGCGATCGCCTGGGGAGCCTGGGCCGAGATCGGCCGTGGCGCTGGCCTCGCGGAAAGCGGCGATACCGCAATGATCGCTCCCGACGAGGGCGCCTACGCGTTCGACGCACTGCTGCGCCACAACCGCGCCTACAGCGGTTATTCCCCGATCATCGGTTCACCGTGGCTGACTGCCTTGGCACAACGAAGCCGGTTCGCCGAAGTATTCCAATCGACCGGGCGAACTCGGGCGGACAACAGCAAATTCCGTGCCGAACTCGTGCAGCTTCCCCTCGATGAGTGGCCCACCCGACTTCGGCGTTTGCTCTCCGAGCAGATCAGTCTGATTCTGCGTCGGACTGTTGATCCAGATCGGCCACTTTCCGAGTATGGACTCGACTCATTAGGTAACCTCGAGCTACGTACTCGCATCGAAACAGAAACTGGAATACGCTGCGGCTCCACCGACGTCACGACAGTGCGTGGCTTGGCGGATCTCCTGTGCGGCAAACTGGCGCCTTTAGCAGCCTGCGAACCCTTGGAAGGCGCCGCCGCGACCTGCTAACGCGTTAGCAGCGTGTTTGCGACAGGTCCTGAATTAACATCTCAGGATCGCCTAGGGGGCCCGAGCGAAGGAGCAGCATGGTCGCAGTCGGCAAAGTGGCGTTGGCGACCGTCGACAGTTGGTTCCCGGCCCCGGGTTCAGTCGTACATTGGCGCTTTTCGCCCGCATCGCTGGAGAAAGCCCGGCAAGCTCCGATAAGCGCGGTGCCGCCGAGCTACATCCAAGCCAGACATGTGCGTAGCTATCGCGATCACTTGGCCCGTGGGTTCAATATGTCGCGGCTGTGCGTTGCCGCCTGGGACATCCCCGGTGAGTGTGATGTTCGCGCGATGACCTTTGTCATCAACTCGTACCTTCGCCGGCACGATACCTATCGGAGCTGGTTTGAAGCTGACGATGCAGGCAACGTCGCCCGGCATACCATCCAGAATCCGCGCGATATCGAACTAGTTCCGGTAGCTGCCGGCGAGATGACGCCAAAGGAGTGGCGAAACTACATCTTGAGCACGCCGAGCCCGCTGGAATGGGATTGCGTGAGGTTCGCGATCATCCAGCGTGACGACCACTTCACCGTCTGTGTAAGTGTTGACCATCTCCATGTCGACGCGATGTTCATCTACGGGGTATTCGGCGAGATTCAGGCGATGTACGACGCGCTGATGGACGGTGGCGCGCCCATTGCGCTGCCCGATGCGGGCAGTTATGACGCTCATTGTGTGCGGGAGCATGAGTACACCTGCTCGCTGACGTTGGAATCGCCACCGATTGCTGCCTGGATCGAGTTCTTCGAGAACAACGCAGGAGCGCTTCCCCGGTTCGCCTTGCCACTTGGTGACGTAGCCGTGCCCTGCGGTGGCCAGCTGCGCACAGTGCAGCTGTTGAACGCCGCGCAGACGGCCCAGTTCGAAGCCGCTTGCATCAGCGCGGGTGCACGCTTTTCTGGCGGGGTATTCGCCTGC